>JAPPBT010000028.1 GCA_026702745.1 Gemmatimonadota bacterium | reverse complement strand
CTGGGCGAGAAAGCTCCGTCGGCTGAGCGTTGACTTTTTCTCGGTGGCAGACATCCGTATTCCGCCTCCTTCTGGGGTCAGTTAACTATCGGTGAATGAGTGGCGTTTGGCCAGAAAGTGTACCGTACCTCCGGCCTCACCGACGAAAAGCGCCGGCAATTGATGTGATGGCCGGATGGTGTCAGATGCTTAGAACATCTACGCGACCTGCCAGGTGTGGTGAGACTGCCGAACGTGTAGGATTTCGTACGGGCGCTAGGTTTCTCCCCGGACCTGCTGCTGTTCAGGACCTTCCAGTGCAAGCCTATGCGTCATGGCGCGCTGCACGCCGTAAGCCGTATTCTTACCGATTAGGAAGTTGGCGAGCACTTGACGGTCCAGGACGAGGAACGCCTCGTGTTGATCGTGTCGCAGGCTACCGCGACGATCGTCAATGCCCGCACGTATAGGTAGACACACCAAATGTATTCAAAAAGACCTCAGAGAGCCCGTTGGCACGACCAGTCAAAGTCCATAACGCCAAGCTTCCAGATGCCGACAACTTGCGCCCGGGCCGGTTTGCACTCACTTTCTGACTGTTCAAGGCAACAACCATGCCGGCACACTCTGGTTGCCCACAAGACGGCGCATCATCTGCCGCCGCGAGATGGCCACTCTCGCGCTGGCACGCCGCTCTCCGGTCACCGTCGCATCGATCTCCGACGCAGCCCGCAGACCCGACTCGAAGGCTCCCTGCATCCAACCCCGATACCTCGAAGCGTGCTCGCCGGCGAAGTGAATGGGGCCCTCGGCCGATGCCAATTCGGGATGCGCCGAGAACGGAGGACTGTAATTTGTGTATGCTGCACCAATCCAGGGCTGATCCTCCCAGGCGAAGTGGGTTCCTTGTTCGGCAACCTCGCGCGTGCCGGGAAACAGGCCATTGAAGCGATCAATGAAACCGGGCACGATGGCTCCGGGACCCATCGCCGCGACCTCGCGTGCCTTGTCTCCGAACAGGTAGGACATCAGAATGCCCCGAGGTCCCTCCTGGTTCCATGTGGGATGCCAGATCTCCTGGTACCCCTCCTCATACGACAACGCCCATCCGTTCAAGCAGTCATCCACCCAGATCCGTTGCGCATACTGGACGTAAACCCGGGTGACGTCCTGGTAGGATGTGGCTGTGAAGGCCGCTCGCTTTTCTTGCGAGAGGACGGGTTCGAATTCGATCTTCCCGATGACGGGGAGGGGAACCGTGCAGATAAGATGGCTGCTCCTGAGTTCCTCCCCGGTCCCGCCGGTTCCGTAGGTGGCCACCACCCCGTTCTCATCCCGGAACACTCTCGTCACCGGTGAGCTGGTCCGTACACGGTCTCCAAGTGAGTCGGCGAAAGCCGTCGGCAAGGCATCGGATCCAGCCGTGATCTTGAGCCACGCGTCCCGCCCACGGAGGAACTGACTCGGTTTATACCGTTGGCGAACTCCCTGATCGGTAATGAAGAGATAATCACTCTCCTGCGTATAGAAGGGGGATGTCTCGATGCCGAAGTGGTCGATGTAACCGAGCGTCAGATCATGATTGGGCGGGATGCGGGCCGCACCGGATTCGGCGATGAGCCCGTCGTCGAAGGGCTCGCGTAGCGTCTGTGCGCGGCCTCCTATCGCGTCTGATGCTTCCAAGACCCGGACATCGTGCCCCGCTCGAACCAACTCGTACGCGGCCACCAGCCCGGACAGGCCGGCGCCTACCACGACCACGTCGACCTGATCTACAGGTGATGACGTCGGCCTGGTCGCCGTCGGTTCGGTCGGGTCACTGGCGTCCGGTCCCATGACATTGTCTGTGCAGCCGGTACCCAGGAATAGAGGGACCAGGGCACCGCCTCCCCGGGCGAGAAAGTTTCGGCGGCTTAGCGTTGTCTTCTTCGGTTCGTTATTCATCGATATTCGGTCTCCGGTAGGTGCAGATACATGACTGGTAATCGACCGTCGGCGAATGGAAGATGTCCGGTTGATCTACATGAAGGCCTACGTGGGCATTATTAGGAAGGGTAAGGTGTACAGCATGGTAACCACCGGCGCGTAGGGCCCGGGCGTCTCGCGCTCACCTTGTGATCTGGTCAGGGCGATTGTTCAAGGCAACAACCATGCCGGCACACTCTGGTTGCCCACAAGACGGCGCATCATCTGCCGCCGCGAGATGGCCACTCTCGCGCTGGCACGCCGCTCGCCGGTGACCGTCTCATCGATCTCGGAGGCAGCCCGCAGGCCCGACTCGAAGGCTCCCTGCATCCATCCTCGATCATCCGAGGCGTGCTCGCCGGCGAAGTGAATGGGGCCCTCGGGAGATGCCAATTCAGGGTTTTCCGAGAACGGAGGACGGTAACCAGCGAAGGCCGCTCCAATCCAGGGCTGATCCTCCCACGCAAAGTGGGTTCCTTGTTCGGCAACCTCACGCGTGCCGGGGAACAGACCTTCGAAACGACCAGTGAAGTCCTCTACGATGGCGTCGGAACCCATCGCCGCGACATTGCGCGCCAGGCTTCCAATCAAGTAAGACTGCAGAATACCCCGAGGCCCCTCCTGGTTCCAGGTGGGATGCCAGATCTCCCCCGTCAAAGACGACCACCCCCATCCGCTCAAGCCGTCCTCCTCCCAGATCCGTTGCGAATACTGGACGTAAACCCGGGTGA
This sequence comes from Gemmatimonadota bacterium, assembly GCA_026702745.1. Classification (NCBI taxonomy): domain Bacteria; kingdom Pseudomonadati; phylum Gemmatimonadota; species Gemmatimonadota bacterium. The sequence goes on along the minus strand of JAPPBT010000028.1, from coordinate 59,577 downwards.
CGTCCGCATAGGATAGGGCGTCGAAGGCCGCTTTTTTCGCTGCCGAGAGGGCAGGGTCGAACTCGATCTTGTCGATGACCGGCAGGGGAACTGTGCAGATGAGGTGGCTGCCTCTCAATTCCTCCCCAGCGGACCCGTAGATGGCCACCACCCCGTTCTCATCCCGGACCACTTTTGTCACCGGCGAGCCGGTCCGCACACGGTCTCCGAGCGCATCGGCGAAAGCCATCGGCAAGGTATCGGTGCCAGCCGGAATCTTGAGCCACGTTTCTCTCCCACGGAGGAACTGGACCGGTGTCTGCCGTTCGCGGGTCTCCTCATTGCGAAGGATGAGGTAATCACCTTCCTGTGTGTAGAAGGGTGATGTCTCGATGCCGAAGTGGTCGATGTAACCAAGCGTCAGGTCATGGTGGGGCGGGATACGGGCCGGTCCGGTTTCGGCGATGAGCCCGTCGTCGAAGGGATCGCGAAGCGTCTGTGCGCGGCCCCCAACTACGTCTGATGCTTCCAGGACCCGGACATCGTGCCCCGCCCGGACCAACTCGTATGCGGCGACCATCCCGGACAGGCCGGCGCCGACCACGATCACGTCGACCTGATTTGCAGGTGGTGCCGGGTCGTCCGGCGGGTCGTCCGGTGGCGCATCGGGTTGCGTTGGCTCGGGCTGCCTATCGGGCTGCCACGGATCGGTCGGCCACGGATCGGGTTGCGGCGGAATGGACCGCCGCGCCTTGGGAGGGTCACTGACGTTCGGACCCATGACGTTGTCCGAGCAGGCGGTGCTCAGGACTATAGGAACCAGGACGCCGCCTCCCCGTGCGAGAAAGTTCCGGCGGCTGAGCGTTGTGTTTTTCTTGTTGGAATTCATCGTTATTCGTCCTCATGCTGGAGTACATTCATGTATGGTGATCGACGGGCGTTGGACGGTAGAAGTTTCGCCTACGCGTGAACCTGCGCATATCCTCATCCCGGCTCATTCACTGTCAGGATACGCCGGTCGATGTACCAGGTTGACCGGCGTATCCTGTTGTAAGGATCATGTCTAGTCACCTTTTACTGCTCTGAACGGTTGACAAGGCGCAACTCTATGTCGTTGGATAGAAACTGGATTATTGTATGAAATGGTTCGTCGGTCCACGATGACACGGCTTGCCGGAAAGAATACCTTGCGGTAGCCCCAGGCTCCAATATCTCTTCCTCGTCGTCATTAACCACCCAGGCGCAAACGAAGTCCAATCTCTCGCCACTGTCATCGACAAAATCATAGCGAACCCGTACGTCGACCAATTTCCTATCGGTGACATTTTGTACAACTCCGCGTCCTACTACGAAGCGCCGCCCGTCAGGCAATACTTCATAGAGAGCCTCTCGCTGCATGACACCTAGTCCGCTGGAGTCAACTCGTCTCTATCTTCCTCGGATCTTATGTCGTCATGCAAAACTGAACGTTTGTTTATGCCGAACGACCAATCGACGTCTTGGATATGCTTGAAGAATTGCGTTACATCGATACGATCTTCATGGGTTATGGTTTGCCCCGGTTCCACCGTCCCGGTCGTGTCGACCAATGTGAGGATATTCGTTTGCAGTACAGAAGATTCACTGCGAAAGACAACCGCAAACTCAATTACAGCATCATCCAACGTGATGTTGGTGATATTCTTGAAAGTCAAACTCACGGTGGCGAACGTTAACTCTTCTTCATCCATCTCGTAATCAATCACAAGATCAGACACCGCAAAAACTGGATCGAAGAACAATAAACCTGGGTCGCCCTGTTCACCCTGTGGTCCTTGCTCACCCTGCTCACCCTGTGGTCCATGTAAACCTGTTGCTCCTGTCGGTCCCGGTTCACCCTGTGGTCCTTGTAAACCTGTTGCTCCTGTCGGTCCGCGGTCTCCTGCTGGTCCCGGTGGCCCTACCGGTCCTTCGCACGATAACAACAGAACTGCACACACGGATGTTAAAATCACGCAACGCATGAATTACTCCTCCTAACATTCCATAAAGTTCATCCGTATTCGTCTTCTGTTAGATAGCAATACTTCGGCGTTAAATAAACAACCCTCCTTTCGATAGGAACCTGACACCGAATCTATACTCGTAATCTGCTGCTCACTGGCTCGACTCTGGGGTACAAGGTGACAAGTCTTGATAAATATACCGATTTAAGAGTGTTATTTGTGTGTGAATTGATTTATATTTAATGTAATTAACGCGATATATTGCACGAATGTGTCCACTCGTCCTTAGGGATGCACCTGAGTAGCCAAGCAATGCTGTGTCAGTCAAGTGCGACCACTGAGTCGCACGAGTCAGAACCACACGATGAACAGCGGTATATAGAAAGGACAAACGATGAAAAGCGTGGAAGAACTCCGGCGGGAAAACGATATGTTGCGCGAAAGCATCTCTATGCTGAACTCAGCAAGTCTGCGTATCAGTGCAAGCCTGGATCTTGAAACCGTCTTGCAGGAGGTCGTTGAAAACGCCCGTGCGCTGACTCGGGCCCGCTACGGTGTTATCGTCACGATGGGCCAGGCAGGTCAGCCCATTGATTTTCTCACATCCGGCCTCACTGACGAGAAGCAGCGGCAATTAATGGACTGGTCGGATGGTAACAGACTCTTCGAACATTTCCGCGACCTTCCAGGCGCGCTGAGACTGCCGGACGTGCAGGACTACGTACGATTGCTGGGTTTCTCCCCGGAACTGCTTCCGTTCAAGACCTTCCAGTGTATGCCGATGCGTCACCGCACAGTGCATGTCGGCAGTTTCTTTCTTACCGATAAGGAAGGCGGCGAAGACTTCACGGACGAGGACGAGGGTTTCCTCGTGCTGTTCGCCTCGCAGGCCGCTGCGGCGATCGTCAATGCCCGCACATATCAGGCGGAACTGCGCGCGAGGGCCGACCTGGAAGCCTTGGTCGAGACCTCGCCGGTGGGCGTGGTCGTCTTTGACGCCGGAACCGGCCGGCCGAGTTGGTTAAATCGGGAGGCAAGACGGATCGTGGAGGTCCTGGTCACACCGGGAAGTACGCCGGAAGCGTTGTTGGAACAGATGACATTGAAGCGCGCCGACGGACGCGAGATCGCGCTGGATCAGTTCCCATTGTCACAGGCGCTGGTCCACGCCGAGAATATACGGGCCGAAGAAATGGTGCTTTCAGTACCCGATGGACGTTCTATCTCGACTCTGGTCAACTGTACGCCAATACATACAGAGAAAGGAGAGGTCGTGTCCGTTGTGGTCACGATGCAGGATCTGGCGCCGATACAGGAAATGGAACGCTTGCGGACCGCATTCATCAGCATGGTAAGTCACGAACTGCGCGCCCCCCTTACTTCAATCAAGGGCTCGGCAGCCACCCTAATGGAGGAGTCTCCGAGACTCGATCCCGCGGAGACGCGCGAGTTTTCCCGCATCATCATGGAGCAAGCGGACCATATGCGCAGGTTGATCGGCGATCTGCTGGACGCCGGCCGCATCGACACGGGCACGCTGTCGGTTGCGCCCGAGGCAACCGATGTCTCATTCCTGGTCGATCGGGCGCGAAGCACATTCCAGAGCGGGGGCAGTACGCACACTTTCACGACTGATCTCCCGCATAACCTGCCCAGGGTCATGGCTGATCGCTCGCGCATCGTACAGGTGCTCAACAACTTGCTCGTCAACGCGGCGCGGCATGCCCCGGGATCCTCCAACATCCTCGTTTCCGCCGTGCACGAAGGTCAATATGTGGAAGTCACGGTCCGTGATGAAGGCAGCGGCGTGGCGCCGGAGATGCTCCCGTATCTTTTTCAAAAGCATGTCAGACTTGACGAAACCGAACGTTCTTCCAATACTGCCGGCACACGGCTTGGTCTTGCCATCTGCAAGGGACTCGTCGAGGCCCACGGAGGACGTATCTGGGCGGAGAGCGCCGGCATAGGTCAGGGTACGAGCATTATGTTTACCATCCCGGTGGCCCAGGAGTCTTCGATCGCCGGTCCCGGTTCGGACCAGAAGGAAGCGCAAGACAAAGACGGAGTTATCGAGCCGACGCGCATCCTCGTGGTCGACGACGACCCGCAGATGCTCCGATACATCCGGGACGCCCTCACGGAATCCGGATTCGACACGATTGTAACCGGTGACCATACCGAGATATCGAGCATTATCAGGGCCGAAGAACCCGAACTGGTCCTGCTGGATCTGCTCTTGCCCGATGCAGATGGCATCGAGTTGATGGGAAGCGTGCCCGAACTCGCCGATTTACCGGTCATCTTCATCTCGGCCTATGGACGGGACGAAACCATCGCGAAGGCGCTGGAAATCGGAGCAGACGATTACCTGGTCAAGCCCTTTTCGTCTACGGAACTGGTGGCAAGGATCCGGACGTCATTGCGAAGGAGGGCCGATCCCGAACCGTTTATTCTAGGTGACCTGGCCATCAACTACGACCAGCGACTGGTAAGCGTAGCGGGCGTTCAGGTCGAACTTACCGCTAAAGAGTATGAATTGCTGCGTGTTCTTTCACTGAACGCCGGGCGGGTGTCGACCTTCGATGCTGTGATCCGCCAGGTCTGGGGCGAGTATGGCTATGCCAATAACAAACTGGTGCGCAGCCTGGTAAAGTCAGTCCGCCGCAAGATCGGCGACGATGCTCGCGCCCCGGACTATATCCTCAACGAGCGCGGGGTCGGGTACCGGATGGCTCGGTCCCGACGACCACAAGGCGGTGTCTAAAGAACCGATAGTCCCTTCTAAATAAGTCGCCTCGCTCACTCTCGGTCCATCGTCAATGACCTGATTTCCCCACCGGAAGATGAACTCTCAGCAGTACAGAGGCCGGTACAGGTCGATGTTGTGGGAGACGATCTTCTTGCGGCGGTAGTCGTTGATGATCGAGTGCTGGCCGCTCCACTTGTTGGTCACGCGGTTGGACAGTCTGAGCATATCCGTTTCAGGCAAGCTGGTTCGTCACATGCTGAGAGACAGGATGCGGCAGGATTGCGATGTGAGTTGATTCCCGGAACTGCTCGTCCAGTCAGGCCGCTCAGGGAACCCCGGTACTGACTAAGACCTTCAGTCCCGGTTCGGGAAGCGTACGACGCGCGGACACCAGGGATGACTCCGGTTCCGGCCAGTCATGGAGGTAACCCCTGACTTCTCCCGTGCTTTCATCCAGCAGCAGCGCGGCGGAAGTGCCGCTATCCTCACCACTGTCACGGGTCATCTCCACGTATCCCTCGGGTCCGGACAGGCCGATACGCGCCAGCCCGGTGGACCAGTCCGCGCGCAGGGGTACGGTAAAAACAAAGCCGCCAGTTTCGACATCCCCTTTTCCGCACACGATCTCGCCCATGGAGAAACTCGTATCGAAAAGCGTATTTCCATGCTGATCCGTCGCCGCGATTCGGTAGGGTCCGCGCTCCGCCGGCAGGGACAGCGGCGCGTCTACCACGAATGACGGCTCCAGGTAGAGTTCTCCGTCTTCGTCAATTCCACCCCAGATCAACAAGCTTTTGCCCGATTGCGAGTAGGTAGATAAGTCGGGACGGTGCGCCGTGCTTGACAACCTGTGATCCATGGCCTTTTTGAAGTTGTAGTCGCTGGTCCAATCGGGCGGACCGCAACTGGACATGTGATCTGGTGTAAACGGTGGAACGAGCTCGTTGTTCCAGATATCAAAGCCCCAGACACCTATGTTACCCTGCGGATACGGATAATTCGGATCAATTCCACCCGGCCTGCCGCATGGCGCGTGGTACAGACTGAAGTTATGTCCCAGTTCGTGGCCGATGACGTGTCCATTGAATGTCGACACGGAGTCGAGACCGCGCACGTAAGCCAATCCTCCACCGCGATACACGATGCCCATGTAGTACGAATCCGCGCCGTCCATGATTCGAGTCATCCGAGTCACATCCAGCATCCGAGCTGAGTTCACAGGTTCTTCCGAAACCCAGACAGGGTCTCGTATCCTCACGGTGAGTTCGTGAACCGGCAGTATGGTCATGGTCGGCTTCATATACTCCGAGTCCGCCGTCAAACTGTTTACCTCGGCCAACAAGCCTTCGTCCGGGTCCTCCGTCCAGACCAGGGGAATCACGGTCAGCCTCATCGGTGGGATCTCGTGCACAGCGACCGTGATCGCGCCACGGGCGGGAATGCGGTCTGGTAATAGTACGGGTGTGTCGTGCGTTCCTTCGGGATCGATCTCAATGACCATCTCCAGCGACGGCTGGATGACCGAACCAGGTATCATGGCGTTGGCCGTGGCTTCCAGGTCTCCCACGTCAATGATTGGTGGGACGACCTTATCCTCAGTCCGGAGATTCGTAACGTATACCTGCGCGTCGTTCAGGAAGAATCGTGCGGTGATCGGCGGCATAGGTGTTTCTTCAGGCACCGAGATGAATACGCGCAAGAGTGCTTCTTTACCCGCTACCAGGGGTACCCTTAAGTCCAGGTCCTGTATCGACTGGGTAAGGATGGCCTTTGAATTCACCACGACCACCTCCACACAGGTGTTAACTCGGGCGATGGGGATCGCATTCAACCAGTCCCACAATCCAGAGTTCTCGGGCACGCACAACTTAGTAAGATCGAGCCGCAGTTCTTCCAGCATCAATCCGGTCAGCGCCGTTGGGATTCCTCCGGAGAGTCTGGCGTTATGTGACAGGTCGAGTATTCTTAAACTGGTCAGCCCGCTAAACGATTCAGGGATGTCACCGGAAAGCTGGTTGCTTCTAAAGTACATCTCCATCAGGTGCTCAAGTTGTCCCAGTTCGGGGGGAATTTCGCCCGATAGCTCGTTGCCTCTAAAGTTCATCTCTATCAGGTGCTCAAGTTGTCCCAGTTCGGGGGGAATTTCGCCCGATAGCTCGTTCCAGGGTACGGACAGAATCTGAATAGCCTCCAACTGTCCCAATTCGGGAGGAATTTCGCCCGTCAGGAAGTTAGCCCCAAGGATCAGCTTTCTAAGCCGCGAGAGTCGTCCCAACTCGGACGGGATACTGCCCGTCAACCGGTTATTCCCCAGGGACAGGTTAACGAGCCTGGAAAGCTGTCCCAATTCGGAAGGAATCCTTCCCGACAATTGGTTATCTGAAAGCCATAGCGACCAGATCCTGCCATCGTGGTCTGCTCGGACACCATGCCACGTATGGAGGGGTTCTCCGCTCAGCCAGTTCGTGTTGTCCGACCAGTTGGGCCCGTCCGTTGCGTTGTACAGTGCGACCAGGGCCTGCAGGTCCAAATCCACTTCTTCCACTGTGACGACAAAATAGGTAATGGCCTCCGCGTCACCCGACTGGACCGAAACCTGGGCTGATCCGGCTTGGACCGCGGTCACCAGTCCGTTCGGGCTGACCGTCGCCACGGTTTCATCGCTGCTGGACCATTCCACGAGGGCGTCAACAATGGGATGTCCGTTCCGGTCAAGCACAACGGTGGCCAGTCGAATCGTGTCGCCGACGGCCACGGCCCAGGCTCCTTCTGTCTCCAGGATGATACTGCTTGCGGCCTGCATGACCAAAACTTCGATCGCCTCTTTTGAATTCCCAGACTGCGCGATTACTTGTGCGGTCCCGCTGCCGGCCGCGATCACCCATCCGTTCTTACCGACCGTGGCCACGTTCTCGTCGCTGCTCGACCACGTCACGACGGCGCCATCGATCGGATGCCCGTTCTGGTCGCTTGCAGTCGCGACGACCCGTATCGAATCGCCCAGCGCCGTAAACATCGCCTCGGCAGGTTCGATTTTCAGTTCGACGACCTGAAGCAGTACCGCGACTTCAATACTCGCGGACAGGGTCAGGCTCCGCACCGTGATCCGGGCCCTGCCCGGACCTTTCGCCGTCACCAAGCCCCTGTTGGAGTAAATGCTGACAACGCGAATGTTATCACTCGACCAGACCAGCGGAATGCCCGTCATCGGGGCGTTATTCTGATCGTAAACCGTGGCGGTCAACTGCTGGGTCTGACCAATGGAATGGAAGGAGACGGACGACTGAGATGTTTCGATCCGGGTTGCTACCGGCGCAGGCGGTGGAAGTGGGGCAGTTGGTTGTTGCGGTGAGACGGGTTTTGACGGACTTTCCTTGCCACAGCCGACCAGGGCGAACAGGGCAAGACAACCAGTAAGCACACGAGTACCAGGTTTTGAGAATGAGAACACGTACCATCGTTCCTTCTGCTGACACCTGAATTCGGTTTTTCTTTATTCTCCAGGCACCATGCTCGGTCAAAAACCGCTGGCTGTCTCGAATCAGAAACGGGTATGATACCGGCTGGATTCGGAAATCAACTACATCCTCTGTAATGTAAAACTACTAGAATGTTTTTTGTGTGTAAATTCGAGTCTATTTGGTGGTAATTAGGTGATTTCGCGCTTATAAGTGCCTTTTCGTCTTGAACCGTGCGCGGGCGGCTCCCCGATGTGGTTAAATCCAGCAACGATTATCTGGCCGCATGAGATCAGAACCACACGGTGAATAGCGGTGAATCCAGAGGGCTGAAATTGGCGACTATGGAGGAACTCGGCCAGCCTCCGCATCGCCTCGAGCATTTCCGCGACCTACCGGGCGCGCTGAGACAGGCCGGCATGCAAGACTATGTGCGCTCTCCGGGTTTCTCCCGGGACTGCTGCCGTACAATACCTTCCAGTGCGCTGTTCGCATCGCAAGCGGCTACGGCGATCGTCAGTGCCAGGTATGGGATGCCCCTTCGAACCAGATCGTCCACGCGAAAGTCCGCCCATCTGCATGTTCTGCTGCCTACGATTCGAACCCGTGACGGGAATACACGCGGCGATGTCGCAAATCCCGTCGCGATTTCGCCATAGCGCCGGTAGATTATACCTTATATAATACGATCCTAATGAACTTGGATGTGGCTGAACCGGACGGAATCCACAGGGCCTGTACTTATGTGGTTTTCACACTCGAAAGGAACCCCCCACATGACCCCCAGGCGCGTCGCCATCGTCGCGGGCGGCCGGACGCCCTTCATCAAGTCGGGCAAGGCCTTTGCCGAAATCGATTCCCTGGCCATGGCCGTCCACGCCACGTGCGGAATGCTGGACCGGAGCGGGATCGATTCGGCGCTGATCGAATCCGTCGTCTTCGGGACGATGACGCCCGACCCGCTGAAACCCAACCTAGCCCGGGAGCTCGTCTTCGAGGCGGGACTGCCGATCAACGCCGAGGCCCATACCGTGGCCTCCTACTGCATCACCGGGCTGCGGGCGGTCACGGTCGTGGCCGATGCCATCTCCGGCGGCCGCATCGACGTGGGCCTGGCCGGCGGGGTCGATTCGCTGACGCGTGCCTCCATGGACCTCTTCCGCGAACCGTCCACGGGCCTGACCATGGGCGAGCACATGGAGCTGACCTGCAAGGAGTGGGACATCCCGCGCGAGCGGCAGGACGAAGTGGCCCTGGCCAGCCACCGCAACGCCGTGGCCGCGCGCGAGAAACTCGCCGGGGAAATCCACCCGCTGCTGGGCGAGGAGACCGACTCCGGGCCGCGGGCCGACACGTCGCTCGAGGCCCTGGCCGCGTTGAAGCCCGTCTTCGACCCGGAGCACGGCACGCTCACCGCGGGCAACTCGTCGCCCGTGACGGACGGCGCCGCAGCGGTACTGCTGATGAGCGAGGAGAAAGCGGCCGAATGCGGCCTGAAACCGCTGGCGTACATCGGGGGCATGGCCTATGCCGCCCACGACCCTTCGGAGGGGCTGCTCATGGCGCCGGCCATCTCGGTGCCCCGGCTCCTGGAAAGCCGGAACCTTTCAATGGCCGACATGGACCTGGTTGAGATCCATGAGGCCTTCGCGGCCCAGGCCCTGGCCAGCGTAGCAGCGTGGGAAAGGGGCTGGAAGGGCGCGCCGACGGGCCCGGTCGATTGGACCCGCGTGAACGTCAACGGCAGCTCGATCGCCGTGGGCCATCCCTGGGCGGCCACGGGCACGCGCATCCTGACGACCCTGGCCAACGAGATGAAGCGGCGCGACGCCCGCTACGGCCTGGTCAGCATCTGCGCCGCGGGCGCTATGGCGGGGGCGTTCCTGTTGGAGCGGTAGGGATGCTCGGCCACTGGAGGCCGTGGGAACGGGGATGCCCGGCCACTGGAGGCCGTGGGAGGCCGCGGGAGGCATTCCTGGAAAGGATGTTCGCGCAGTTAAGTGAATTACCTGAACAATCTTACAACAATGGCCACGACGCCTATCAAGGTAGGTATTCCCAGGGTAAGAATGACCGTGAGTATGTAGGCTTTCGTAGGTACATGTTTCAACGTCTCTTCAATCCTCACCACAGAATCCCTGAGATCATCTACTTTCTCTGCAGTGTTGTTCGTGGACACTTCCAGCCGGTCGAGCCTGAAATCCCTGAGTCGATTCCCATTACCGCTTCCACTGCTCGAACCGCTGCCTTCTCCGGCGGGTTCGCCTGTTAACTCGCGTTTGGGCAAAGTCATTGGAACACCTCTCTACTCAAGCAACGACTTGATCAGCGGAACGACGACGCACGCCAGCACGAACCCGAGTGTCCACTTGATCAGTTTGATGTCGCTCTGCATGGAGGACAGTTTCCGCTCGAAGTCCGCGATTTCTTCGGCGGCTTCGCTGGCGACTGCTTCAGGTGCACCCGCGGCTACGAGTGCGACATAAGTTTTGGAAAGCATGACAGGCATGATCTATCCTTTTCCGACTACGAGTCATCGTACTATGCGCAGGTACGCTGGACGCGTCCTGCCCGGCCCTTAATAAAAATGGTCGGAAGCCGGAAAGCGTTTCTCGTATGGACGTTATCTTTTTTAGTTTGGGAGAGATAAAAGGACTAAAGCTGCGCTGGACAGTATTAGGAGAGATGGACCACCGCTGGCTCAGAACCTGTCTAACCAGACCGCCGCGGGTGTCATGGCCGGCCCGGTCGAATCCGTCCCCTGAGGCGTACCGGATTTCCCACCGCAGAACCCACCCTACTCGTCCCCACCACTCCGCCGCTGCTGCTCGAACTTCACGTCGGGATGGGCAATCAGGTTGATCCGGAAATAGAACCCCTTGTTGATGCCGTTGGGCACCCAGCGGAAGGTGAACTCCCAGCAGTGCAGCGGCCGGTACAGGTCCACGCTGTGGGACACGATCTCCTTGCGGCGGTAGTCGTAATTGATCGAGTGCTGCACGCGCCACTTGTCGGTGACGCGGTTGGTCAGCCTGACCAGGTCCGTGATATCGTTCAGGGCGAACCGGTTCGTGGCGCTGATCTCGTGGGAGCTGGTGGTGAATCCCTCTTCGGCGTCGGGATCCGATCGCCGGATCGAGTAGCGGTGGGAAAGGCGGACCGTCCAGGGACCCTTGACCTGGGCGAACCGCTGGTTGAACCGGTCGTCGCCGTACCCGCCGTACCCGCCGTAGCTGTCGCCGAAGCCGCTCGAACCGAACCCGCCGCCCGTAAAGCTGCTCCCTCCGAAACTGCTGCCGCCGAAGCTTCCGCCGGAAAAGTCGTCATACCCGCCGTACGCCCCGCCGAACTGGTCGTCTCCGAACTCATCGCCCTGGTTCCTGCGCGGCCCCACGAGGTTGAGGGAAGCGCTGAGCGTCATGCGGTCCAGCCAGGGCCTGCGGAATTCGTCGGTTTCGGGATCGTAGAAATCGTGGTTCAGCGACAGGTTCAGGTTCAGCCGGCGGCTCGGGATGCGTACCGTGGTCCTCAGATCGGCGAACTTGCGGTCCTCGGACTGGAAGTCGTAGGAGGTCGACGATTTGACGTACAGCAGGTTGTACTTCTTCTCGCGGCCCTCGTGTTCGGTCCTGGCCTGCAGGATGTTGTTCAAGGAGAAACTCATCCTCTTCCGGACGCGCGTCCCCCCTTTCCCACCTGACTGGGAGAAGTTGATGTCGGGCGTGACCACGTGGCGAATAGCGTTCAGCCGGCCGATCGTCGGCTGGAAGAGCCCGTAGAGCGTCGTGTTGACCGACATGCCCACCGTGTGGTCTTCCTTCTGTTCCCAGTTACCCTCTTCTTCCGGGTCGGTATCCTGTTCCCAGGTCCGGGTGTACCTGGCCTGCGGACGGATCTTCAGCCAGCCCCCGATCTTCTGCGGCGCGCTGAGGTTGAAGGCGTTGGCGAAGGTCCGGACGGCTGCGTGCGTGTAGTGATAACGGATATCCGGGCCCGGATGGTCCGTGTCCCGGTCGCCCCTTATGTTTTTCCTGCGGTTCCGAAGCGTGTTGTTGAACCCGAACATGATGGTGTGGAACCAGCGATCCTCAATCTCCGTGCGGGGCCGGCTGAAGTCCGGCATGCTGCCCCGCCGCGTCTGCCTGCGGGGCGGCTTGAAGATCGCCTTCGTCCCGAAGCGGAACCTGAGCGTGGTGGTGGGCCGGCTTGGCCGGCCGGTCGTGCTGGACGTCGACGTGCTCAGGTTGAGGCTATTCCGACCGAACTTCTTGTCGATCGCGAAGGTGGAACGCGTCGTGGACCGCAACTGTCCGGGATCCGTCCCCCGCGTCGTCGAATGCAGGTACCGCAGCGACTGGGCGAAGTTGCCCTGCCCGCGGATCGTCAGGTCCGGGATCACTTCCTGCCGGTGCTGGGCGGCCACGTCCCAGCCGGTCGTCGTCCCTTCGAAACTTCTTTGCCACGAGCCCTGCACCGAGCCCCTGAGCCGGCGATCCTGCCGGTACTGGAACCTTTGACGCAGCAGGAACCCGGTCTTGGCCTCGATATCCGCGGTGGTCTTCATGTCGAAGAACTCGTTCGGCGCGTAGTAGTAGCCCAGGTTGCGCAGGTACCGGCCTTCCTCCACGCCGCTGCCGTAGTTCGGCACCGTGAACCCGGACTGCCGGCCTTGCTTCACCGAGAAGACGTAAACCGGCAGGTAAACCACCGGGATGCCCAGGATGTAGCCCGTCACGTTCCGGACCACCGCCTTGTCACCGGGGGCGACCTTGCCCTCGCCGATCCTGAGGTAGTAGTGCAGGTGGTTCGGATTGTCGCAGGTAGTGTAGGAACCGTTGTGGATCTCGAAGGTCCGGTCGGCGTTGAGCGTGATAAGCTCGCCGTCGAAGAACCCCTGCTCGTACTGGGTGCGGCCCTTCCAGATCTGCCCTTCCCCCGTATTCATATTGTACTGCATGCGGTCCCCGATCACGACGTTCATCTCGTCCTGCAACCGGGGATAGGTATTGGTCTCGGGATCGATGTCCGGCGCCGGCGGCAGGAAGTCGGCGGTCAGCAGATTGGAGTTGGTGTTGAATAGGAGCCGGCCGGCCGTAAGCTCGACTTCTCCGTACTTCAGCTCGGCGCTTCCGATGAGCGCCATGGTGGTATCGGCGAATATGTACTCGATGCGATCCGCATTGTAATCCAACACCGGCAGGCCGGTCGTATCGGCCTCGGCGCCAGCCCCGCTCGCGCCTCCGCTCCCCATACCGCCGGAGGGGAACTGCGCGAGGGCCGCTCCGGGGAGGCAGAGCAGCAGGCCGATCAGGAGGTAGTGCGGCATGCAGCGCGTCATGATCCCCGCCGCGCCGGTCATCCCACCATAAACTTGACTTCTTTTGCAAATTATGTAAATAATATGCCTCGATTTACCAGATTTGTGTTGACCCGGTCTCGTGTACGAAATATATACTGGATGCCGACTGGATCCTCATGCTTCGGTCCGTAATCTAAGGATAAAGGGTATCCGGCGAAAGCGTTTCGTCTCATGACATCGGCATTCGGACGGCAACATGCATCCGGCGAGGAGAGAGGTAATCGCCGGCGGGCGCGGAAGTCCGGTGGACAGGAGCATTCGACAAGAAAACCTACTTGACACGTCGGAAGGCCGGCACTATACTTGCAATTAGTATTGACATATCGGGTGGAATTCATTATGGAGTAGGAGATTCCGCCTGGTCCGGCCGGTCACGCTTCCGGCCAGCCGATTCTGTAACGTCAGGTTTCTCTGCCCTTCATCGAAAGTTGGCGGATGAACAGTCGCAACCCGGGTTGGGCGTTAAGCCGGTTCTTTGAAAACTTATACGGTCAGTTAAGTTTATGGTTGCAATCGGCACGTAAGGAATTGTGTTGCAACGAAATAAAAAGATTCATTTTTTCCTTGCATTATCGAAGTGAATCATATTATATGGGTTCAAAACCCGTACTTTTCGTGAGGAGATATGGCAAGAATCGTATTTCTTTTGATTGCCACGCTTGCATGTGGTGATGCATACGCCCAGTTGGATATGAACCTGGGCGTGTCCGGCAGCAGGTCCTATTCTTGTCTTGCGGATTTTACCGATTCGGGCGTCGGGTACGGCGTTCGGGTCGAGATGGCGGGGGATTTAAACGACCGGTTTCAGTTCATCGGCAACTTGTCGTATGACCGGCACAACAGCGACTACTCGTCGCTCCCGGTCATGGCCGGGTTGAGGGTGTCCACCACATCGGATGACGACATGTTCTGTTACGTCCAGGCCACGGCGGGAAGTTCGTACCGGGTCATGGGCGAGGGAGACAATGAGACAGCCTGGGTGGCGAACGCCGGTATCGGCACGGTGTGGAACAGGCTGGGAGCAATTGTAGAGTACAACGTTTCACGCGATAAGTGGAGTTGGGTATCTGTTCATACATTCATTCGTTTACCTCTTGGATTTTAGTGTCCATGCCACGATGAGGGCATATGGGAAAGGAGCGCATATAGATTGTTTACTTATGTACAAGAGCAGATAGTAAAGTGCAGTTCTCATCTACGGGAGATACAGATGCATTACTTCATAGTTGTACTGATTGCGTTCGCTCTCAGTATTTATGGATGCGAAGGTAAGACGGGTCCGGCGGGTCCAAGCGGCCCATCGGGTCCGGCAGGTCCGGCAGGTCCGGCCGGCCATGATGGCCATGATGGTGCTCAGGGTCCGGCAGGTCCGGCAGGCGCTGATGGCGCTCAGGGTCCGGCAGGTCCGGCAGGTCCGGCAGGTCCGGCGGGTCCGGCAGGCGCTGATGGTGCTGATGGCGCTCAGGGTCCGGCAGGTCCGGCAGGTCCGGCAGGTCCGGCAGGCCCCGAAGGCCCGATGGGTCCGGCAGGAATCCCGGACACCGGTGGCATTGATCCCATCCAGTTGGCTCAAGCACATCACGTCGCCATGGTGGTAGGTGACGCAGATAAGGCTGATGCGACGGATGGCCTTACGGCCACAATGCGGGTCGGCGAAGAGTTGATGGTTTCAGCTGTTGCCGGTGCGCAGAGCGGGAAGGCCCTTCCTGGTATTCCGGTTACGTTGTCGATTGACGAGAATGACGACGAAGCCATCACCATGGAAGACGGCGTGATTACCGCCGCCGGGGCCGGTGAAGCTGTTGTCAAAGCTGAATCAGAGTTGGCCGGTATCGCCGGTAAGCTCACTGTCACCGTTACCAAACCTATCGATAAGATCGTTTTCATGGTTGGTGAAGGTGACGAGGCCGCTGATGGGCCTAGCGATATCGTTTTGGCCGCGGGCCAGGAGTATAAGGATGAGATCACCGCCGTGGCTCATGATGAAGACGGCGAAGTAATTGATCCGCGTTCTGACTGGTCCTGGTCGAGCACCGACGATGGCGTTGCCACTGTCGCAGCAAGGAAGGACGATGACGACAAGTTGGTTGACAAGGGTGCTCACGGTACGATCACTGGTAAAGGCGCTGGCGACGCCGAAATTATGGCGACGGCGGAAGGCGTGAGCGGCAGTATCGCCGTTAGCGTTTCCGGCCAGGTCAAGACCACGCAGATCGTTGCTTCTACCTCGGATATGGGCAACACTTTCACGTGGGATAGAGGCGCCGCATCCCCAGCTTGGGATCCGGCAACCACTACTTTCCAAGTGAATCTTTACGACCTCATTTCCGATGAAAGAATCGCCGGTACGGTCAATGTAGAATCCAGCGATATAGCTGTCGCTACGGTCGGTGCTGCCACGGTTACAACTACATCCGGCGGAACAGCATCTGCGACAGTTTCGGTATCGCCTGCGCCCAGCGGCGGTCCTGGCGATGGTACTGGTGATACTGATCTTGCGGCAGGAACTCGCACGGCCGTCATTTCATTAACGGCTACGGGTGCTGATCCTGTACGTATACTGATCTCTGTGGTGGTCAAAGACGCACCGGCAGACGAGTAATCTTTGAGGGATAATCCGGACTCGTAAGTAAGGGTTGGATAGCTTCCTGCGATAGGTGAGTGGCTGTACCCAACAAGGATATGGCCACTTACCAGACTCCAGGAACACATCCCGAGTAGTACCGCACGAAAATACAGAATACATGGTTTAACCGTGTATCTTCCCGTCCGTCCTTAGTAGGAGCTTTAGCGACCGAACAGGGCGGACGGTTTTTTTATGCCTTTTTGGGCAAGCTCCGCATTCGAACATCACCCTCGAAAACCCCTTTTTGACCGCCTGGTGTTGCGCTTCAAGCCATCTGCCCGATGCGCTTCCGCCCGTCTACTCGATGCGTTTCAGGCCCTCCGCCCTATACCTGCTTGACTAATCCTTAGATAAACTGTACTTTCTTCGACTAAGTGTATTCCGGAAACCATCACTGAATAAAACGCGGCATCACCGGGAGGTCCTACTCGTGTTACGTCACGCTGCTTGCATACCGTTGCTCATGCTGGTTCTACTTGCCTGCAAGGGTGATACGGGTCCGGTGGGACCGGCTGGACCGGTGGGGCAGACAGGCGCTACGGGCGCCGCGGGTCCGGCGGGGATCCCGGGTCAGGCGGGTCCGCAGGGCGAACCCGGTGAAACACTGGACTGGTCGGCCGTGATCGAGGATCAGCACCTGGATGACGCGGTCTACGCGATCGGCGTGCAGGTCCAGGGGAAGAACTACATACTGGGATCGGGATTCGTCGCGCACTTCTGGAATGCCATCTGGACCAATGCCCACGTCGTGCAGGCCGTCCTCGTATCTACCAGTTTCATCGAGGATCTCAACCCGCGGGCCTTTGCCGTCAAGTCGGGCACCGAGGTCGGCGGTTCCGATACATACTGGCTACGGTATTTCTGGATTCATCCCGACTATGACGGCACGGCCGGTTCGCCCGACGCGGCGCTGCTGACCATCGACGCGAACCTGACGGACCTTCCGTTTTTCCTGCCCAGGGATCAGGTCCAGGGACTTAGGGTGGGGCAGCCCATCGGCACGATCGGGTTTCCGGAAGAACGCTCGGGGGAGGCGGTCAACGTCCCGATCGCCACGTTCAGGGACGGCACGATCAGCGCGCTGAGGCCCTTTGACGACGAAGTCCCGACACCCGGGAACAGCCGGGTGATCCAGCACAACCTGGACCTGCCCGGCCGTACGAGCGGCAGTCTCATCTTCGATCACCAGGGATACATCATCGGCATGAACTTCGCCGGGATCTTTCGCGTTGTTTATGATGACCAGACCGGCCAACCCATGCGCGTCCCCTCGAACAACCCCGGGCTCGCCCTCCGCGTCGACGAGCTGTGGCGCCTCTACGATCTCGCCGCCGGAGCGGGCAGGACGGTGACCAGCTTGTCGGAGGCCGGTGCGGTGGGCACAGGCGCGGACGTCCCGCTGGTGCTCGAGCCCGAGCAGGACTTTCCGCACGATGCCTACGTGGCGTTCCCCAGGAACTGGAACGGAGGGACGCTACTTCCGTGACAGACCGCAAGGGTACTATGGCATCTGACCGACTTGTACGGCAGGGGATCTTAAACAGGGAAAGGCAGAACCGATGAGCAACGACCTCAGGAAGGAACTGAGCGACCGGTTTGTAGCTGCGACAGTCAGTCTGCATCGTCTCGTAAACATGGGACTCCGGGATGACGGGAGAGAGCTGGGTCAGAATGAACAGGTTGACCAGTATAAAACCTTGATGTTGTTAGCCGACAAGGGACCTATGACCGTGGGCGAGATTCCTGGTTTCCTCGGATGCACAGATGCTTCCATTAACAACATTTTGCACAGGCTTTATGGAAAGAGATTGATCGAGAAGGCGAGGACTCCGAATGACCGGAGAGTAGTATTGTGTGAACTGACTCCCGAGGGACGGAAGGTGCTGGAACGGATTGATCATGTCGTCAGGAATCGCGTTCTGCCGGCCACTGAAAACTGGAGTCTGGAGCAACTCGAAGCATTTGTAGAATCGTTGGAGTCTATTCCTCCCAGCCGGGAATTTTGGGCGTCAGAGACCCCGACCGAACCCCCCGGTTGGTTTATAATGTAAATGCATTGGGCAAATGAACGTCCTCAGTGATTCAACACGTTCGAGCTGAACCTAAGTTCCGTAAGTCCATCCTAATTCGTCCTGCCGTTGCCATCTCAAATGGTGAAACCGGTAGCTTGCCGCTTCGTAGCCCGTCCCGTTAACAACCTACCGCTTCTTTCCTACCTATTCAATTCCATACAAGTAACTCCGCTATACGACCTGGCGTTCCCCCCAGCGGGATCATACGTGCCCGGTCCGTCGATTACAGAATTATCACAAACAAACGTTGAATATCACGCTTGAGTCACAAAAAAAGACAGGCTCACTTTTTATTGTGAACCGGGCGTTTTTTATATTGAAAACACAGGAAATATTCATAGTTTGGTTATTTCCAAACATAAAAAGTGATACAAATAACAATATGTCCTAATCGTTAGTAAACGCTCACGCGGCTGGTCTATCATCAGGCTTCGTCGAAGGAGAGTGCTCGATGTTTTGCGAGTTCCGTCGCACATTACCCGTTTTCGGACGCATCCACGTCCCGATTCTCGTCTGCCTGTCTCTCGCCCTTCCCTGGCTCGTCACATGCGGCAGGGACAATCCCACACAATCACGGTCTCAGGTCCCGACCCGGGTCGTGGTCACACCGGGCACCGCGGATCTGTCATCGGCTGGACAGTCGGTACGACTCAACGCCCAGGTGATTGACGACACCGGCCAGCAAGTCGCGGACGCTCCCGTCACTTGGCGCAGCAGCAATTCGTCGGTTGCGACGGTGAGCGATGACGGCGTGGTCACCGCGTTGCGAAACGGCAGTGTGGTCATTACGGCCATGAACGGCCAGAAGACCGGCAGCGCGCAAGTGGAGGTGTCGGACGCGGTAAGGCGGGCCCTGGTCGCCCTGTACAGGGCCACGGGCGGCGAGAACTGGAAGAACAGCGCGAACTGGCTCAGCGACGAGCCGGTAGAGCGCTGGCATGGAGTGACGGCCGCGGGTGTGGCGATGAGTGCTGACGCGGACGGAGCGACGGGTACAAGTGCGCGCGCCAACGCGGCGGGTTCGGCATTGAACTTGCCCGACAACGGCCTGTCGGGCACGATCCCGCCGGAACTGGGCGACCTGGTCCATCTGCGCGAACTTGACCTCTCCAACAACGGGCTGACGGGATCGATTCCACCGGAACTGGGCAAACTGTTCCGGCTCGAGCTGCTCAATCTCTCCGGCAACCGGTTGTCCGGACCTCTCCCAGCGGAACTGGGCAACCTGGTCGTCCTGAAGTCGCTGCAGTTGCAGGACAACGCCGAGTTGTCCGGTCCCCTGCCTCTTTCGTTCTCCGGCCTGACGCTCCTTGAGTCCCTGGACCTGTCGGGCACCGGAATATGCGCGCCGACGAACGCCGGACTCCAACAGTGGCTCGGAGGGGTGGCCACAAGACGGGGCGTCGCCAACTGCGGAGCCGTTTCCGAACAGGACCGGAAGGCGCTGATCGCGCTGTACGAAGCCACGAACGGACCGAATTGGACGAACAAGACGAACTGGCTGAGCACGGCCTCGCTGGACCGGTGGCACGGGGTATCCACCAACACCCAAGGGCGCGTGATCGGCCTGCGTCTCTCCGGCAACCGGCTGTCCGGTTCGATCCCGGCCGCACTGGGCAACCTCTCCGCGCTGGCAATCCTGGACCTCGGCGGCAATGAGCTTTCCGGGACCATTCCCGTTGCGCTGGGCAACCTGTCCGCACTGGTACTGCTGGACCTCTCCGACAACCGGCTGTCCGGACCGGTCCCAACGGCCCTCTTCACACTGCACAATCTGCAGACCCTGGACTTGTCAGGGAACCTGTTCGAACTTGACGCGTCCACGGACCGCGATGCCCTGGTCGCCCTGTACAACGCCACGGACGGTCCGAACTGGACAGTAAAGGACAACTGGCTGAGTGCCAGCCCGCTTAGTGAGTGGTACGGTGTTTCCACTAACGCGGAAGGTCGCGTGGACAGCCTTGATCTTCAGCGTAATGCCCTGTCCGGCAATATCCCAGCCGAACTGGGCAATCTGACCAATCTCAACTTTCTGGCCCTTAATACAAATCGTCGGCTCTCCGGCAGCATCCCTCCGGAACTGGGTAACCTGGTTGATTTGCGCTATCTGTATCTTGGAGAAAACCAGCTGTCGGGCAGCATTCCTCCGGAACTGGGCAATCTGATCGACTTGATTTCCTTGAGTCTTTTTGGAAACCAGTTGTCAGGCAGCATTCCGTTGGAACTAGGCAATCTCAGAAACTTGCAGCATATGTCCCTTATGCTCAACAGACTGTCCGGCAGCATCCCACCTGAACTGGGTAACCTGACTGACCTGTCCCTTCTGGAACTATACCATAACCGGCTATCCGGCGGCATTCCTTCGGAACTAGGTAACCTCACCAGATTGTCAACCCTGTTTCTTTATCATAACCAGCTAACGGGCAGCATTCCAAAGGAGTTAGGTAACCTCACCAGAATGCAGCATCTGTTTCTACATGAAAATCAGCTTTCCGGCCGTATCCCGTCGGAACTGGGCCGCCTGACCAGATTGACCTTGCTGCGGTTTGATAGGAATCCCGATCTTTCGGGTCCCTTGCCCGACTCATTCTCTGATCTTAACAGTCTCCGCGAACTGAATCTGGATGGCACGGGACTGTGTGTACCTGCAAACGCCGCGTTTGAGGCATGGCTGCAGGGAATCGGGAGCAAGACCGGCGTCGAGAACTGCGCGCTCGAGTCAGACGACCGCGACGCCCTGATTGCCCTGTACAACGCCACGGACGGACCGAATTGGGCAATCAGCACGAACTGGTTGAGCGACAGGCCGCTGGAGGAATGGTATGGCGTCTCCACCAACGCCGAAGGGCGTGTGGATACCCTGTCTCTTCCCGGAGCCGGATTATCGGGCAGCATCCCGCCGGTACTGGGTAACCTGACCGAATTGCTGGTCCTGGATCTTCAAAACAACACGAACCTGTCGGGCAGCATCCCGGCGGAATTGGGGAATCTGAGGAATCTTCGAGTCCTTGAATTCAACAGAGTTCCTTTGTCGGGTAGCATTCCACCGGAATTGGGCAACCTCAGAAACCTGCGTGTTCTCGGCCTTTCCCGTAACAGATTGTCAGGCAGTGTCCCTTCAGAACTTGGTAACCTGATCAACCTGGAAGTGCTTTGGCTTCACGAAAATGCCGATCTGTCGGGAAGCCTGCCTGCCACACTTACCAGCCTCGGTAGACTCCGAATCCTGAATCTGCGCGGAACAAAATTGTGCGTGCCGGCAGACGCCGCGTTTCAGGCATGGCTGCAGGGAATCGGGAGCAAGACCGGTGTTGTGAACTGTACTCCGGCGAACGACCGCGACGCCCTGATCGCCCTTTACAACGCCACGGACGGACCGAACTGGGTGAGAAACGACAACTGGCTGAGCGATCGGCCGTTGGACGAGTGGTACGGGGTCACCACCGACACCACCGGAAGGGTGACGGAGCTTAATATCTACGTTTTGGATGAAACACGTGGTAGTGCCGAGAACAATGGATTGTCAGGCAGCATCCCATCGACATTGGGCAGCCTGAGCAACCTGAGATCGTTGTGGCTCATTGGCGATGACTTATCGGGTGGTATTCCGGCGGAATTGGCTAATCTGAGTAATCTGGAGAGTTTGGCTCTTGTTGGAGAACTATCAGGCAATATCCCTCCTGAACTGGGCCGTCTGAGCAAATTGACCCGTCTTCTCCTGCATTCCAACCAATTGTCAGGTAACATCCCATCGGAACTGGGCAACCTGAGCAACCTGTTGGATCTGGGACTTAGTTATAACCAGCTGACGGGTCAGATTCCTCCGGAACTGGGTAATCTGAGCAAACTGAGATACCTGTCGCTCGCAGTCAATCAATTGACAGGTAGCTTTCCCTCGGAATTCGGTAATCTGACCAACCTGGATCATCTGTATCTATCTAGAAATAAGCTGACTGGATGTATACCTGCACAATTAAGAAACGTGGAATACAACGATCTGGATCGCCTCGGCCTTCCGGATTGCGGCGTTACCGCTGTCGACGACCGCGACGCCCTGATCGCCCTGTACAACGCCACGGACGGACCGAACTGGACGAACAGCACAAACTGGCTGAGCGACAGGCCGCTGGGAGAGTGGTTCGGGGTCACTGTCAACGCGGCAGAACGCGTGACCAGGCTAAACATCTATCGTAATAACTTGTCCGGTTCTATCCCGCCGGAATTGGGCACGCTGACCAATCTAGAAATCCTGGACCTGGGCGAAAACCGGATTTCGGGTCGTATTCCGACATTCCTGGGTAGCATGACCAATCTGGAAGCAATGTCACTGGGCACTCAGTTATCGGGCCCGATCCCGTCTGAACTAGGCAACTTGAGCAAACTGAGACACCTGGCACTGAGAGGGCGGTTGTCGGGCAGTATACCATCATTCGTGAGTAACCTTAGTAACCTGAGAGTCCTGCAATTGGGCGGCTCAGGAAGCCAGTTGTCGGGCCCAATCCCGCCGGAACTGGGCAGGCTGACAAACCTGACGTTACTGGATCTATCCACCAACCGGTTAACGGGCGGTGTTCCGTCTCAATTGAGTAACTTGAGCGAACTGCAACACCTGTGGCTTAGTAACAACCCCGGTCTTACCGGGTCCCTGCCCGGCTCATTCACGGATCTCGATGAACTTGAAACCCTGTATCTGGTTGGAACAGGTATATGCACACCGGTGGACGCGGCATTCCAGGCCTGGTTACAGGGGATACAGCGCACGAGTGGGGTGGTGAGTTGCACGACCACTCCCGACGAATCGGAGATCGACCGCGACGCCCTGGTCGCGTTGTACAACGCCACCGACGGACCGGACTGGGAGAGAAACGACAACTGGCTGAGCGACCGGCCTATCGGAGAGTGGTACGGAGTGACCACCGACACCGGGGGTAGAGTGACGCAACTTCGGTTCGCAGGTGAAGGTGGTAATAGTGGCAACGGATTGTCGGGTCCGATCCCACCTGAACTGGGCAATCTAAGCAACTTGACATGGCTAGGATTTCAGGGTAACCAACTTTCGGGAGTTATCCCCTCTACCCTGGGCAACCTGAGCAACCTGAGGATTCTGCAACTTAACCGCAACCAGTTATCAGGCAGCATTCCGTCGTCCCTGGGCAACCTGGGCAACTTAGTAGAACTGACCCTGAGACGTAACCAGTTGTCAGGTAGCATTCCGTCGTCCCTGGGCAACCTGGGCAATCTGACCCGGCTCTCTCTTAATTATAACGAGTTGTCAGGCAACATCCCCTCAACCCTGGGCAATCTGAGCAACCTGGAAGCCTTGGATCTTACTGGAAACGCCGGTCTTTCCGGGCCGCTGCCCAGCTCGTTCATTAATCTCGATGAACTCAATTACCTGTCAATGAATCTCACAGGTTTGTGTGCGCCGACAGATGCCGCGTTCCAGGCTTGGCTCGATGGAATCGAGAACAAGGGAGGGGTGGTGAGCTGTGTCCTGACTTCACCGGACCGCGACGCTCTGGTCGCCCTTTACAATGCCACGGACGGTCCGAACTGGACGAACAGGACGAACTGGCTGAGTGACCGGCCTATCGGAGAGTGGTACGGCGTCTCCACCAACGGCGCAGGAAGGGTAACGCGTCTTGGCCTGTACACCATAGTCAACAATGTATTCTCCAGCAATGGGTTATCGGGCCGTATTCCGAGAGAACTGGGCAGCTTGAGTTATCTGACAGACCTTAGGCTTCTCGCAAATGATCTTTCGGGTCCGATTCCTTCGGAGCTGGGAAATCTGGCCAACCTGACATGGCTTGGCCTCGGTGGCAACGAATTGTCCGGTCCAATCCCATCGGCGTTGGGTAATTTGACCAATCTGACTTTTCTATCCCTTGCGGGGAATCAGTTGTCCGGTTCGATCCCTTCTGAACTGGGCAACCTGGGCAACCTGACCCAGTTGCATCTTAGAAACAACATGCTGTCGGGTAGCGTCCCGCCGGCACTGGGTAGTCTGAGCAGCTTGGAACATCTGACTTTAGACGGAAACCGTGATCTTTCGGGTCCTGTACCCGACACGCTGACCAACCTCAAAAACCTCAACCGACTGTGGTTAGATGGTACGGGATTGTGTGTGCCGGTGGCTCCGGCGTTTCAGGTATGGCTAGAGAGTATTCAAGACTATGGTCCGGTGGCGAGTTGCACTGCCACTCCCGACGAATCGGACGTCGACCGCGACGTACTGGTCGCCCTGTACAACGCCACAGACGGACCGAACTGGACGAACAGCACGAACTGGCTGAGTGACGAGCCGCTTGAGGAGTGGCATGGTGTGGCGACCGATGGGACAGGCCGTGTTACCGTGCTTGTTCTTCGCCAAAACCAGTTGTCCGGATCTGTTCCTTCCAAACTGGGCAACCTGAACAATCTGCAAGTAATGAGCCTTGGGCGTAATCAGTTGACGGGATCGATTCCATCGGCGATTGGCACATTGGGCAGCTTGACGCAATTGCAGCTGGATTATAATCAGTTGTCGGGAGCTATTCCTTCCGAGTTGGGAAGCCTGGGCAGCCTGAGGGCTCTGGAGCTGAACAACAACCAGTTATCCGGTACGATCCCATCTGAGTTGGGAAGCCTGAACAACCTTCGAGATCTGGATTTGCGCGGTAATGATCTTTCGGGTACGATCCCACCTCAGTTGGGCAATCTGATCAACCTTCGAGAACTGGATCTGCGAGTCAATGAACTGTCTGGAACGATTCCGACCGCATTGGGTAACTTGACCAACCTTGAAGATCTGGATCTTGGCGGTAACCGGTTGTCGGGAACGATCCCGAGCGAACTGGGCACCCTGGGTAATCTGCGTGTGCTCGACCTGTTTGTTAACCGGTTGACAGGCAGTATCCCACCCGAATTGGGAAGCCTCGGGGAACTCATTCGGTTGGATCTGCACTCGAACTCCGGTTTGTCCGGACCCTTGCCCGATGAATTCACCGATCTTGATAATCTGGACTTATTGGATCTGCGTCGCACAGCGATTTGTGCCCCAGTGGATGCCGCACTCCAGGCGTGGCTCAGCGGGGTTCAAACCAAAAGGGGTGTGGTCGACTGCGAGGTTTCGCCGAAGATATACTGGACGACCGGTTTTTTTGACAGCAGGATCCACCGGTCGAATCTGGACGGCACCGACGTCGAGGAGGACCTTGTTACGGGTGTGTTTAGTATAAACAGCCTGGATGTGGGCGGGGACAAGGTTTACTGGTCGGCGGGTACCAATATGGGTGAGATTCAGCGCGCGAACCTGGATGGATCAGGCGTTCAGGACCTCGTCATGGGCTTAAGCTCACCAACAGGCCTGGTCGTGGATGTAGACGGGGACGAAATCTATTGGCTAACCGCTGGTTTCACTAATGCCAAAATCCAGCGTGCGAACCTGGATGGGACGGGCGTTCAGGATCTCGTCACGGGCTTGAACACACCGGATGACCTGGCCTTGGACCTTGATGGGGACAAGATGTATTTTATTGAAAGGGGCATGATCCACCGGGCTAATCTGGACGGAACGGGCGTCGAGACGGTCGACATTACGGGCTTGCGGGACCCATCCAGCCTGGCTGTGGATAGCGGTGGGGGCAAGATATACTGGACGTATGAAATCGGTGGTGGCGATGACGAGTTGGGCGGGATCAGACGGGCTAACCTGGACGGCACGGGCGTTGAGAACCTCCTTACCCGGCTCATTCCAACAGATTTGGCCCTGGACGTAGATGGAGGTAAGATGTACTGGGTGGAAAGAGGTGCGCTCGAGCGAGCGAATCTAGACGGAACCGGCGCCGAGCGCCTGGGCATTGATGACGTAGAAGACGGTTTGGCCTTGGATCTGTGAGGGTATAAGTGTTAGCGGCGGGGATATGGGGTACTATTCAGTTTGTGTACGTGCACTAAACAGCCATTCGTCACATAAACCACGCCCTGTTTAACTGGGAGGCACAATTGGAAAACAGACGCCGGGAAATAGCACCTTCAGCCGGCCGGCCACGCTTGATCAGGCTGCTCGACCGGCTGCTGCTCGACCGGCCGCTTCACGTCCTACTGCTTTCTGTCCTGATCGCCGGAATGGCTTGGTTGCCGGGCTGCGGATCGGACGGCAATCCGGCCGCGCCCGCCCCGGCCGAACCGGACCCAACGCCCGAACCGTCCTCGCCACCACCTCCCGCGACGGTTTCGCCTTTCTCGGACATCGAGCGCGGAATCCTGGCGGGCATCAACGTCTATCGGTCGCAGGGCGGCATGTGCGGGGATGACTCCTACGATGCGACCACACCGGTTTCCTGGGATGACGGCCTGGCCGAAGCCGCGAGGGTCCACATGGAGGACCTCCTGGCCAACGATCTGTCCGCCGATTACCATACCGGATCGGACGGCTCGAGCATTGCGGACCGGGTTACAAGAGCAAGCCCGCAGACGGCGTGGCTCGTCCTTGGCGAGAACATCATTCTCACCCAGGGAACGGCGCGTGATGAGTTGAAGGACAAATGGCTTGCCGACTGGCACGCATCCCCGGTCCACTGCAGAAACCAGCTGAACCTCGTATTTAACCGGGCGGGTGTAAGCGTCGGCGTTAAGAATGGAATGTACGCCGCCGTCGTTGTCTTCGGCCAGAAAGCGGGCGCCTGACAGGCCGGACTGTGCCTGCACGGCCACTCGATTGGCCAGCTGATCGCCTGGCGCTACGGCCTTCCTCGCTTCCGTCGAGTAATCGTTCCTGTTTTCACAATGATTGCAAGGAGGATCTTAATGTTCTTTGCCATCCCGATTCTTGAACTGTTCTTTCTAATGATCACGTGGATCATGATAAGAACAATAGTGAAGCGGTTCTGTTAAATGATATCAACGCCGCCCAGACTGATATCCATGACTGTTCACGGTACTCCTCCGAATAAATCTCTTTAAGAAAAAACACACGACTCGGTAGTTCAGCCATTAGTGATTCAGCACATTCGAACTGAACCGCAACTCGGTCAGCCCACCCCTACCAATCGTAACATCTCCCACCATTCTGTACAGCCCGGACTCGACCGGCGTATACACGCACAGCTTGTTATCGCCGCGCACCGTGCCGGGTAGGGTCGTCCAGCCGAATTCGTCCTGCCGTTGCCATCTCGAATGGTGAAATCGGAAACTCGCCGCTTCGAATCCCGTCCCGTACACCGTTTGCGGGTCCACGTCGATGCAGGAGCCGGCCCCCTGCGCGGACAGTCCGAAGAACTCCACGCTGTTTGCCGTGACGATCAGCCTCGGTAGTGACTGGTAGTTTTCGTTATCGTCTGGATGCGCCGGTGCGTTCACCGTTACGGGGATGGAGATCGTAGCGCTGTTTCCGCCGGGATCCGAGGCCTTGACGGACACCGTGGCGCTTCCCTCGGCCAGCGGCGTGATTGTCAGGACCGGTCCGGACATGGCGACGGTGAGGACGGACACATCGCTCGACTCCGCCGAGTAGCTGAGCGGTCGCCCCTCGGGGTCCTCGAATGCCGTCGCGAAGTTGATCGTCAGACGCTCCCGCTCGGCCGTGAGTGTCTGCGCTTCAAAGGTCTCGACCGCCCTGGGCGGGAAATCCTCCGGAGGTCTCGGCTCCACGCTTGTATCGCCGCCGCATCCCGATCCCAGTCCAAATCCCAGTCCCATGGCCACGGAGATCAGCAGCAGATACGTCCTAACGGTTTTCATGGTCTTCCCGCTCCTTCCCTTTTCTAAACCGATACAAACATTGGCGCGCCGATAGCAGGCAATGCGGCAGGCGCAAGGATCCAGGACAAGCACACGTGCGGGCATTGACACCCGCCTGGTTTGATTTCGGTCAAAAGCGTGGATCTGTTATGAATTTGAAATTACGAACCTCGATTTTGTATTGCAAAATCATACCCATAATATACTTTAAATTATTGATATTCAAATTTATATAATACCTGTTCTGCAAATCGTGTACCTGTGGCGCCATCCGTAATGTTGGTCATCACTCTTTTGGAGGGTCTCCATGCACCGATATCTCTGTATCCTGATTCTGGCCTTTGCCTTTGCCTGTGGCAGTGACAACGGCCCCACAGCGCCCGAGCCCGAGCCACCCGCTCCGACGCCAGTGCAGCCCACCACACCCGTGACGCGCCCCGTATGCACGGTAGGCATGGAATTGGGTCCGGGGGATAGTTGTGAGTTTGCTGGTGCTGTGTTGAGTGTGCGTGAAGACGGTTTCGGTTGTGTGGGACCGTTATGCGCTGGTACAAGTGTTACCATCAATGATTTCAGCGCCACCAGGATTGCAGGGACGGACCGTTGGAGAATCGACAGTCTTCCGGGAGGTTGATATACGTTCCAGGCAATCTCCAGTAGGTAGGAAATGGCCACGACGTGTGGCACAAAGCTGTGACAGGAGAGCCGAAATGAAAACGAGACTGATCGCAGTGATGATCGTGACGGTTGCCGTGACCCTGTCGGGATGCATGGCCTCGCAGCACCGAAGGGCCGTGCAGGACGACTCCGCCGACCGGGTGACCGTCGGAAAGGTGCAGCAGTCCATCCGGGTGGGCATGAGCGGCGCGGAGGTCGCGGGCGTGCTCGGATCGCCGAACATCGTGTCGACCGATGAAGAACGTCGCGAAGTCTGGATCTACGACAAGATCTCCACGGAGTCGGTGCATTCGAGCAGCGACGGCGGGATCCTGTCGCTCATTTTCGTGGATCTGGCAGACGTGCTGACGGGTGGGGCGGGCGGACTTTCCGGATCGTCCGGCGCCGAATCCACCTCCCAGCGGACGCTGACGGTCATCATCAAATTCGATGAAAACAAGCTCGTCAGAGACTTCGCGTACCATACGTCCAGGTTCTGATCGGTCGTGATGGCCGCGCGACGGCATGACCGATGCCTTCGGGGGTAGCCTTTAAGGAGATATCCTATGGACGGGAATGTAACCTGGCTGCTTACGGGCGCAGTACTGGCGGTGGCGGTTCTGACGAGTTGCATGGCCGGTTCCCCGCAATTCTTCGAGCCTACTCCGGAGATCCTGCAGAACAGGGAGATGAAAACCCGGAAATACGAAGGGATATCCGAGGTGGATATCCTGTCGGCGTCCGCCGCAGCGTTGCAGGACCTGGGTTTCAGTATCGATGAGAGTGAGACGAAACTGGGCATAATCGTCGGCTCGAAACGGAGCGACGCAAGCAGTGACGTTGAGGAAGCCCTCCAGGTTGTTACCGCTATATTGAGCCTGGGCACCGGGGGCATGGTGATCGACGAAGTCCAGGAGTTCCGGGCTTCCATTGTCATCCGCCCGGCGTCGACGGAAAACGCCGAGAACCACAACGTCAGCGTGACGTTTCAGCGGACCGTCTGGGATTCGAACGACAGGGTATCGAAGCGGGAAACCCTGGAAGCCCCTGAGATCTACCAGGATTTCTTCGATCGGCTATCTCGGTCGGTTTTTCTGGAAAGGCAGGAACCATGAGACACGCCAGACTGATGACGGTTGCAATGACCATGTGCCTCATTGCTGGGTTGTCGGGGTGCGGTTCATCGAGCAGGCAGCTTACCAGCATGGAGGACAATCAGGTCAATCTGCGGAACCTGCAGTCCCGGGCATTCGACATGACGGACAAGAACAGGATGCTCAGGACGGTGATTTCCACGCTGCAGGATTTCGGCTACGTCCTGGACAAGGCGGATGAAGAGCTTGGGGTGATCACCGCGACAAAGTTCGACCGTGGGACGCGCAGAATAACGGTTACCGTCCGGCCGAGAGGAGAGACCCAGCTGCTGGTGCGGGCGAACCTGCTACGTGGTCAGAGGGCTGTAATGGACATCGAGGCCTATCAGAACTTCTTCGCGTCGCTGGCGAGATCAATCTTCCTGGACGCGCACCTTATCGAGTAGTCAACGTATGGCCGGCCGGGTACGGCCCGCTATGATTCAGGGCAGTTTCCTGGCGCAGAAGTACCCCGTGGTTGTGGACCAACCCAGGCCGCCGCCGCTTCGCCAGGTTCCCGTAAAGCCGTCCTCGTCGATGCTGCTTACCGACAAAACCGTGTACTCCCCGTCGTAGCGCACCAGGTCCTTCCGGTTGGCATCCGAACCCAGCCGCAGCGTGATGATGGACCGTTCGTATTCTACCCGCTCAAGCACGAGCACGCCGGGGGCCGACGGATCCCTGCTTCCCGGATCGCCGACACGATGTGCGCCGACCGATTCCGGGTCGACGTCCGTGAACCCGTAGAGGGGCGTCGAGGGATCACTCGCCGGGACTGTTGAGTTCGACGGGTCCGGAGTGTCCGACGAGTCCGACGAGTTCGTCGAGTCCGCGTGCCAGGCTTGCCGACGCAAGGTGAGCAGACCGGAAACGGCACGGCGGGAGGTACGGGTGGAATCCGCCGCGGCACCGCTGGCATCCGCCACTTTGCTGGAGTCCGTCACTTTGCTGGAGTCCGTCACTTTGCTGGAGTCCGCCACGAGGATCAGGTGATACCGGCCGGCGCGATCCGCCAGCGTGGCATCTGCGTCCAGGGAACCGGCCGTGGGTTCGCAGTCGTGTTCCCCGGATGATGTGGGCGGTGCGGTCAGTGTCGCATCCGAGGCCGAGGTTTGCTCACCGGTGGAATCGCCGTTCGAAAGCGTCTGCATAGCCGTTGCGCAAGCGGCGGTGAGGCCCAGGATACAAGCGAAGCCCAGGATATGAACCAACAGGAGTTCCTTCGCCATCGGCAGGTTCCTTGCGGCGTTGCAGGCTTTCGGGCCGGTCCGCGTACTCAGTGATTCAATACGTTTGATTGGAAACTAACCGCTTCATCACGTCAGCGCTACCAATTCGCCGCGTCGGGCACGCCCTGGCTCGTAATCACTTCCAGGCCCGGTTCGGGCAGTACGCGGCGGGTCGGCGGCATGCCCGCGCCCGTCACGGCCCAATCGTGCAGGAACCCGCGTACCTGGCCGGTGGCGCGGTCCAGCAACAGCGCCGCGGCGCTCTCGCCTTCCTTGTCCTGTATCACCACGCCTTCCGGGCCGGAGAGGGTGATCTGATCCAGCCTCGCGGGCCAGTCCGCCCGGACCGGAAGGATGAAGTTGAAGCCGCCGCCGCCGATGTCGCCGAATGCGTTCATGTCGAATGAAACATCGAACAGGACGCTGCCGTTCGCGCTCTGCCCCGTGAGCCGGTACGGGCCGCCGCTTTGGGGAACGTCAGGTGGCGCGTCTACTGCAAAAGCCGGTTCCAGCACGAGGTCTCCGGATGCGTCTACATGGCCCCAGAGCATCAACCCCAGCGTGGTGGTCGGCGTTACCGCCACCCGGACGTCTTTGGACTGTCGCCAGCTAAGCGCCTTGTTGAAACTGTAGTAGCCTATCCACTCCGGCTCGCAGTAGCTCATCAGGTCGGGCCGGCTGGGGGATATCAGTTCCCGGCTGCTGAAGTCGTAGCCCCACGCGCCGATGGAGCCGTCAGATTCCGGATAGTTGGGGTCCGGTCTGGCCGGACCGCCGCACGGCGAATGGCGCAGTGACAGGTTGTGGCCGAACTCGTGCGCGATGACGGGACCCTGCAGCACGGTCACGCTCGAATACTCCCTGTTGAGCCCCAGGAAATAACCGCCAACGTAGGCGATCCCCAGCAACCCGTTGTCTCCTTGACGTCTGAAGACGCCCATATAGTAGGTGTCCGGGTTATCTTCCATGCCGCGGATAGACTCCGTCAGGGTAATGAGTTCCTCGCCGTAATCACCGGTCGGATCGTAAGAAACGAAGACCGGGTCGTGCACGTCGAAGGTAATGTCGCCCACCGGCAGATAGTCGCGGGTTTCGCGCAGGAGTTCGCCGCCCGCGGTGATGGCGTTGATCTCCGTCAGGATGGAACGGTCCGGGTTGCCTTCCCAAAGAAAGGGAATCGCCAGGATGTCGAAAGAGCGAACTGTCCTGACGTCGATGGAAGTGCGGCCCGTGGGCGGCATGCGCCGGGCAATCCCGAGCGCCGCGTCCAGGGTGCTGTCCGGATCGATCTCGACGACCATCTCCAGGCCCGGCTCGATGACGGAGCCGGGAATCAGCGCATTGGAAGACAGTTCCAGCACGCCCTCTTCGATCTGCTCGGGTATGCTGGCGGACTTGCCCGGTATATCCGCCACGTGGGCGACCGAGCTGTTATGGTAGAAGGTTGCGCGCACCGGCGGTATGCCTACGCCCTCGTCGCCGTCTCTTGCCAGGAATACGCGCAACAGGGCCTGGTCGCCTTCGATGAGGGCAACGGGGTCGCCGACCGACTGTACCGACTGCGTGAGGTACGCGGCGGCGTCGGCGCCGACGATCGTTGGTTTCTCCATGACGTCGATGGAAACCGCGCCGGAGCAGTTGTTCTGGTCGTTCGTTTCAGATGAAAGCGCGTCCACGCAGGCGCCGTAGTAGTACGTGCCGGCGATGTCGGGCGCCGCCAGACTGATGGATTCGTCGCCGGTCCGGCCGCCGCCGAGCCTGGATACGTAGTCCGTTCCCACTTCCGTATCGGCCGGGGAAATCGTGGTGTCGTCCGACTGGTAGTAGCGAAGCGTCGTCGAGGAAGTCGCGTCGCCGGCGCCCTGGTTGGTGACGGTCACACTCAGGACAAACACTTCCGCCACCTGCGGACCGGCGTTGGATACCGTGGGCAGTCCGACGATCAGGTCTGGACCCACGACCGCCACCATGACCGCGGCGGAGCAGTTGTTCCCGGTATCCGACTCCTCGGACAGCGCGTCCACGCAGGCGCCGTAGTAGTGCGTGCCGAGCGTCGCGGGCGCTCTGAGCGAGATCCATTCATTGCTGGTCGACGATGGTCTGAGCGACGAAACGCGGTCCGTACCTACTTCCGTGTCGCTGGAGGTAATGGCGGCGTCGGTGGAAAGGTAATAGCGAAGGGTCGTGGAAGACCCTCGGCCGTCGCCCTGGTTGCGCACGATGGCCCGGAAGGTGAATCGCGCATCGGCACTTAGTTGATCTTCGCTTACCGTCGGCGATTCCACGATGAGGTCCGGCGCGAGCACGACGGGATTCTGCACGGTCACGCGGATCGTCTGCCTCGCGGTCAGGCTGCCGTCGTCCGCCGTAACGGTGATGGTCGCGTTGCCCGCCGACTTGCCTTCCACCGTCACCAAACTGCCCGAAGTGGCCGCCGTGGCGACCGCCGCGTCGGACGAGGCGGCCGAGTACGTCAACCGGTCGCCGTCGGGATCGCTGAAATAGGTGGTTACGGCGATCCGTACTGATTCGCCCACGTCCACGTTCTGTGCCGGGATCGTACCCTGTGCGACGGGCGCCTGGTTGACGGGCTGGCCCACCGTCACCGTCACGGCGACGGAGCAGTTGTTCTGCGTGTCGGATTCGTCGGACAGCGCTTCCACGCAGGCGCCGTAGTAGTACGTGCCCTCGTCTGAAGGCGCATTCAGCGCGATCGATTCGTCGCTGGTCTCGGACGAGTCCAGGGAGCGCACGCTGTCCGTGCCGACTTCCGTATCCGCGGCCGAGATCGTGGCGTCCCCGGAGCGGTAGTAGCGCAGCGTGGTCGAGGATGAAGCGTCGCCGTCACCCCGGTTGCGAACCGTCGCCCTGAACGTGAATCGCTCGCCGGGTTCCGGACTGCCGTCGCTGACCGACGGCGATTCAACGATGAGATCGGGAAGCGGGACGACGGAACGTCTTACGGTGACGCGTATCGGTTGCCCGGCGGTCAGACTGCCGTCGCTGGCCGTGATGGTGATCGTCGCGCTGCCGGCCGACAAGCCCCTGATCGTCACCACGCTACCCGGAATGAATGCGGTCGCGACCGCGGCGTTTGACGTCAGGGCCTGGTAGGTCAGCGTATCGCCGTCGGGATCCTCGAAGTACGAGGACACGTCCACCGTGACCGACTCGCCGCCGTCGACTTCCTGGTCGGGAATCATGCCCCGGGCCACCGGGGGCTGGTTGGCGGTCTGCCCCACGGTCACCGCGACGCCCACGGAGCAGTTGTTCCCCGTGCCCGTCTCGTTGTCCAGCGCGTCCACGCATGCGCCGTAGTAGTAGGTTCCCGCCGCATCGGGCGCGGTCAACGAGATCGACTCCTCGGCGGTTGCGGCCGCGTCCAGCCTGATTACGAAGTCGGTTCCCACTTCGGTGTCACTGGCGGTGATCGTGGCGTCGCTCGAGCGGTAGTAGCGGAGCGTCGTCGATGAAGCCGCGTCGCCGCCGCCCTGGTTCCGGACGGTGGCGCTGAGGTCGAATTGCTCGCCGGGCGCCGGGTTTGGCTCGCTGACGGTCGGGGCATCGACGACCAGGTCGGGACTGCTGACGGTAATGGTCACCCCGCCCGAACAGTTGTTGCCCGTGTCGGCCTCACCGGGCAGGGGATCCACGCAGGCCCCGTAGAAATAGGTACCGCCGTCCGTAGGCAGTTCGAGGAACCTGAGCGTCCGTTCCTGTGATCCGGACGCCTCCAGGGGAGATACGGACCACGTGCCGACCTCCGTATCGGCGCTTGAAATCGTGGCGTCGCCGGACTGGTAGAAACGAAGGGTCGTCCACGCGACGGCGTCACCGCCGCCCTGGTTGCGCACCGTGGCGCTCAAAGAGAACCTGCCGCCCGCGGTGGAGCTGACGTCGCTGACCGTAGGCCGCTCGACGATGAGATCCGCCGTTCTCAGGGATATGGTCACCGCCGCCGAGCAGTTGTTCTGCTGGTCGGTTTCCTCCGTCAGGGGATCTACGCAGGCGCCGTAGTAGTACGTGCCGGCCGCTGACGGCGCGTAGAGCAGGGGCAGGAACCATTCCCGGGTCTCGGCTGGATCGAGGGGTAGTATGGGCCGGGAATCGAGCTCCGTGTCGGCGGTGGAGATCGTCGCGTCTGTGGACCGGTAGAAGCGCACCGTCGTCAGGGATATGGATCCGCCGGCGCCCTGGTTCCGGACCCTGGCGGTCATGGAGAAGCGCTGCCCGGCGCTCAGGTTGGTCTCGCTCACCGCCAGAGAATCGACGACCAGGTCGGGTCCACCGACGGTCAGCGTCAATGCTGCCGAGCAGTTGTTCTGCTGATCGGTTTCTGCCGCCAGCGGATCTACGCAGGCGCCGTAGTAGTAGGTGCCGGCCGTTGACGGAGCGTTCAGGGCGGGCAGGGACCACGCCTGGGTCTCGTCCGCGTCCAGTGTGAGTATCGGCCGCGTGCCGAGTTCCGTATCGGCGGTGGAGATCGTGGCGTCGGAGGACTGGTAGAAGCGCAGCGTCGTCAGGTCTACCGTGGCGCCGGCGCCCTGGTTCCGCACCCTGGCGGTCATGGTGAAACGCTGCCCGGCGCTCAGGCTCGTTTCGCTCACCGCCAGGGAATCGACCACCAGGTCGGGCCCGCCGACGCTCACCGCCACCGCGACCGAGCAGTTGTTCTGCTGGTCGGATTCTTCCGGCAGAGCATCGACACAGGCGCCGTAGTAATACGTGCCGGCGGCCGACGGTGCGTTGAGGACGGGCAGGGACCACTCCCGGGTCTCGTCCGCGTCGAGCGGGAGGATGGGCCGATCACCGAGTTCCGTGTCAGCGGTGGAGATCGTGGCGTCGGAGGAACGGTAGAACCGCAGCGTTGCCAGCGCGAAACCGGGGTAGTCCGCGCCCTGGTTCTTGACCGTCGCGGTCATGGAAAAGCGCTGTCCGGCGCTCAGGCTCGTTTCGCTGACTTCTACCGATTCGATCACGTAATCCGGCGAGGTTGCCTGCCCGGTGGACTGCCCTGCCTGGCCGGTCACGACGGGCTGGCCGGTCACGACGGGCTGGCCTGCCTGGCCGGTTGGTTGCTGCCCGTCTTCGAGGTTTTCCGATCTGCTCGCCGTGGCGGTCGTGTCCGCGGCGTCTGATGGCTGCGGACCAGCAGGCGGCGGAGTTGCTGTAGTCTGTGGCGTGGCTGCTGTGGCCTGTGGACTGGTGGTCGCGGCCTGCGTACCGGTGGTCGCGGCCTGCGGCCTTGCCGCGGTCTTTGGTGCGGCCGCTTCCTGCCGGGAGGAGTTGGTAGGACTGTCTTTCCCGCAGGTGAAAAGCGTAACGGCCACCAGGCAAAGGATAACCGGAAATCCTACTTTAGCGGTACGATACATCAGATAGCCACACCTTGAAGCGACGGCAGGCGCCGCGGCGGTTTACGGGTTTGTCGATCCGGACTACTCGTCCGGGCAGACTGGTATGTCGCTGAGATCCGGGATTTCACTCAGCCATTCCAGGAATTCCTCGGATAACGGCACGCAAAGTTGAGTTCCGTTAACGTGCAGGCTTTCCAGGTCGAGCCTGGAAAGCGCCAGGGGCAGAGGGCCGGAAAGTTCCGGGTTCGAGGCCACGTCAAGCGTAGTCAGACTGCCGAGCCGCCCGATTTCCGGCGGCAGCGGACCCGTGAGCCGATTGACCGAGAGATCCAGGTGGACAAGGGCCGCCAGTGTTCCGATTTCGGGGAGGATGGGACCCGTAAACGCGTTGTCCCCGAAATCGAGCACTTCGAGCGCATCAAGATGCTCGAGTTCAGAGGGAATCTCGCCGGACAGTTGGTTTCCGGCGAGATGGAGCGTTTCGAGATTCTCCAGGTGCTGGATTTCCGGGGGCAGGCCCCCCGCCAACTGGTTCCCTTCGAGGTTCAACGCTTCAAGCAACCTCAGTTGGCCGAACGAGGAAGGAATTCCGCCTGACAGATGATTGCCGCCGAGGTCCAGCACCGCGAGGTTACCGAGTTGCCCAAGTGCATCCGGTAGTGGTCCTCGAAGGTTTTTCCCGTTCAGCTCCAGCCGGGTGACCATGCCGTCGGCGTCGGTCGTGACGCCATGCCAGTCGTCGAGCGGGGCGTTGGACAGCCAGTTCGTCCGGTCCGACCAGTCCGGTCCGCCCGTCATTTCGTAGAACGCGACGAGCGCATTCCGATCAGGACTCGAAACCACCGTCGTCACGGTGAAGCTCTGCGTGGCGCTCAGGCCTTCCGGGTCGGTCGCACGGACTGAGACCGTCGTTTTGCCCGGCGATACCGGATGGATCGTGATCCGCGCCTCCATCGCTTCGGCCGTGGCGACCTGTTCGTCGCTCGACACAGCGGTATATACCAGGCTATCGCCTTCGGCATCGAGAAACGCGTCGGACACGTTCAGTTCCTCGGCCGGACCTCCTTCAACCAGTCTCAGGTCCGCGAGCATACCCACCGCCTGCGGCCGGGTATTCATCACCGTATCGGCTGTGACGGTGACGGATATGGCCTGCGTGGCGCTCAGGCTGTCCGGATCGGTCGCCGTGACCGTCACGGTCGCTTCGCCGGCCGCGACAGGACGGATGGTGACGGTGGCGCCGGACGCTTCCGCCGTGGCAACCTGGTCGTCGCTGGTTTCCGCGGTATAGGTCAGTTCGTCGTCGTCCGGGTCGCGGAATGCGGAGGATACGTCCAGCTCCGCGGGAGGACCGTTCTCGACCAGTGCCTGAGGCGCTATTTCATCCACCGGCTCCGGGGCGCGGTTGGGAACGGGCGCCGATACGGTCACCGTGATCCCGTTCGAGACGCTGCCCGATCGCGCGGTGATGCGGGCCGTTCCGTTGCTCACCGCCGTAACCAGGCCTCCGGTACTCACGGTGGCTACGCCGGTGTTGCTCGATGACCAAGCCACCGATGCCCCGGTAATCGGACTGCCGTTCTGATCGTTGACCGTGGCGGTCAGTTGCGCGGTCTGGCCCAGCGAGGTAAGCGTCAGGGAAGATGGTGTGATCCGGATACTGGTCGGGACGGGTTGCGGCGTGGGCGGCGGCGTGGGCGTTGGAGGTGGTGTCGGCGTTGGAGGCGGTGTCGGCGTAACGGGCGACGTCGGTCCGGGTTGCGAAGAACCCCCGCCGCCACAAGCGGCCAGTGCTGCCGAAACGACGAATAGCGCGATAACGAACAAGATCAAGCGGGACGTAAGCAAACCGGGAAACTCCCTGAATCGTGTGCTCCGCTCGTGTGCTCCGGGAGGAGGGTCATTAATAAAACATGTTGAATGTACTAGTAATATAACCGTTCAGTTGATACACAGTTTCAGTTTTTTTGTCTTTCGTTCGTT
This sequence comes from Gemmatimonadota bacterium, assembly GCA_026702745.1. Lineage (NCBI taxonomy): Bacteria > Pseudomonadati > Gemmatimonadota > Gemmatimonadota bacterium. Next base: position 21,267 of record JAPPBT010000028.1, on the reverse strand, counting down.
TTTCGCATGCGAAGTACGACACAGTCGTTTTAATTACGTTTGGACTTCCCTTAAATCCTGGCAACCATCTACAGCGGATACTTGCTTCTCTAACAGTGCAATCCGAGCCGACGGGCCCTCGTGTGAATCGTCATGCGGGTACGGCTTTGTTCGAGACCGGGGTAAGGCAAGGATCATGTACAGACCGGGTAACAAACTGCTGGTATGGTTTCTTATCTTCAGCTTCGTGTTTTTCTTGGTGGCGGTGATCGTAGAGGAGTTCGCGCTGTTCGATTCCGAAAGCGAAGTGCAGCCCGGCGATCCATCAGGAGGCCGGTACGAGCAGGACGCCGCCACGAATGGTCCGGAGGCCGCGTCCGGTGCGCGATTCGACGGCCATCCCGAACTGTCAGGCCGGCCGCTGCGACTGGTAACGACAACGTGGTCGCCTTTCGCCGGCGCGCCGGGAAAACCGCGGTTCGCCCTCGATCTTGTCGAAACGGCCCTGGAACGCATGGGGATCGGCGCCGATACGGTTGTCATGGACGAGGAGAGGTTGTCGTCCGTGTTGCTGACCGGGGCGTTCGATGGAAGTGCGGCAGTCTGGCAGAATGAAGCACGGGACGGCGCGATGATTTACTCGCGGCCGTATCTGGAGAACCGGCTGATCCTCGTGGGGCGGGCAGGCAGCGACGTATCTGCTGCCTCCCTGGCCGGCCTCGCCGGAACGAAGGTCGCCCTGTTCGCCGGGCTCGCGTACGCGAGTGTGGCAGAGACTGAGGACGGGCCGGAATTCGTCCGTTCGAACAGCGACGAGGACGGGGTCGCAAGACTCCTCGACGGCGAGGTGGACTACGCGCTGTTGGACGACCTGGTCGTCCAGTACCTTATCGCCAATCACGGAGGCGAAGCACGGACGCGCCTGGCATTCGGTTCGACGCCGCTGCTCACCCGTTCGCTTCACCTCGCCGTAAATCGCACGCTTCCTGGCGCCGATTCGATCATCACCCGGTTCGACGCCGAGATGCGCGCCATGATGGCCGACCGGACCATTCACGGTCTGCTCGAGCTCGACTGGATCCGAACGGACGTCGACGGCGACGGCCTCGGCGAATACGTCCCTTATCGAGATCGGACCGGTCCGGACCCGCCATCCCATTTCTATGAACTGTTCCTTTCGGACAGGCCGGCCATGGGACCCGGTATGACGCGGCGTTATTTCCTGGACGGCAACGTCTACGAAGACTGGTCTGCCGTGCCCGGCCGGTACAAGACCCCGGACGCCGGCAGGACCGGACCCGATCCGCGCACGACCGGATCATTCAGCTTCACGTGGTAGGGCGTGTGGATTTACCGCCCTCGCATCGCACGATTCCGAGGTGACCTATGAAAGGATCGGCCCTGCTCGACCATATCGTTGTCCGGCTCGTGGTCTATTATATCGCCTCGTTCCTTTTTTTCGCGGCCCTGTGGGAGTTGCTTCCGGGGGTCTTCCTCGAATTTCAGGTGGCCGAACGGATCGAAGACAGCTCCCTTCCGACCCTGGATTTCGAACAGTTCGAGGCCGATGCGGGCCTGTCCCAGGTGTTCGTTCCGGTAACCATGTCGTTGCTGTTTTCCTTTCTCTTCGCCCTGCCCGTGGTCTGGGTCTATCGCTGGACGCGGCCCCGCAAGAAATACGACCCGTCCTTTGCCCAGACCCTCCTCGTCGTCCCCATCGCAATCGCCCTCGTCGTGTTTCTGGTGAAGGACAGCATCGCCCTCGCCTTCAGTATCGCGGGTATCGTCGCCGCGGTACGCTTTCGCACGTCGCTGAACGAAACCATGGACGCCATATATATGTTCATTGTCATCGGCATCGGACTGGCCGCCGGGATCCAGTACGGTTCGGTGGCGATCCTGGCCTCGGTGGCTTTCAATGCCGTCGTGCTCGTCGTCTGGCGCATGAACTGGGGCGCGGAGCCCGCGGTACTGTCCGGGCTCAGGCTGGTGCATCCGCCCGGCGGGCATCCTGGGCCTGACGGGAGCGATCCCGGGGAGGGTAAAAAGCCCAAGCCTTTCACCACCAGGCTCAGGGTACACACGTCGCGCTCCGAAGCGGCGCAGCAAGCTGCCGAAGCGCTGCTGGCGACCTATGCCGCGCGCTGGCAGTTCGCGGGGGTCGTGGAAGAGGGGGACGACGCTTCGATCGTCGAGTTCGACGTCCGGATGAAGAAGAAGTCGGACCCGGCGACCTTCACCGCGGCTCTGGAAAAGATCACCGAAGGTTATGCCGCAAAGGTGGAGCTGGAGGAACGGCCGCAATCTTGAGGAGAGGTGGTCTATGAGGGCACCGGGCAATAAGCTCCTGGCGGCATTTCTGGGCTTGAGCGTGGTCTTCTTCGTGGTGGCCATGTTCGTGGGGGAGGACGCGCCGGGCGAACCGGACGTGGGCGCGTCGGCGGAACCTGGCGTGGGCGCGTCTGCGATGCAGGATGATGGCGCTCCTGCTATAGCCGGCGGTGCTCCTGCGGCGGAAGGCGTAGCCCCCCCGATGGCGGGCGCGGGGATGGATTCCACCGTGAACGCAATGGCTGCAGCCACGGTCAACCAGACCTCTATTGCTGGCTCCACTGCGGCGGCCTCGGGGGATCCTCTTCTCCTCGGGCGTTTCGATTTCGAAGAGCCGGACCGGCAATTGAGGCTGCCGAGGCGGTTGCGGGAAATCTCCGGCCTGGCCATGCTCGCAGGGGACCGGCTTCTCGCCCACGATGACGAAAGAGGCACGGTAGTAGAAATCGATTATCGCGATGGCTCGATCGTGAAAGACTTTGAACTCGGAGGTCCCAGGGGCCGGGTCGCCGATGACTTCGAAGGCATTGCCGCCGCCGAGGACCGGCTGTTCCTCGTCACGAGCACGGGCCGGCTGTACGAGTTCGGCGAGGGCGATAACGGGGCGGCCGTTCCCTACAACCGGTATGAGACCGGCGTCGGACGTTTTCATGAAATAGAGGGACTGGCCTACGATCCGGATCGGCGCATGCTGCTGCTCCTCAGCAAGAACCCCAGAAACCCCCGCCAGGGTGACCAGATAGCGATCTACCGCTGGTCGCTCGATTCCAGGCGGCTTGTCGAAGGCGGTTCCATCCTCATCGAGGCTGCCGCGTTCGCCCGCCCAATCGATCGCGACACATTCCAACCCTCCGGTGTCGAACGGCATCCGGCATCGGGCAATTTGTTTATCGTGGCGGCCCGCCAACGCGCCGTTGCCGAGATCACCCCCGGTGGAACGGTCCTCTCCGTACGCAGACTGACGGCCAGCTTGCATCGGCAGGCCGAGGGCATCACCTTTGCTGCCGACAATACCCTGGTCATAGCGGACGAAGGGGCGGGCAAGCGCGCGACCCTGAGTTTCTACCCCGTTGCGAAGGGACAGTAATTGCGAGGATCGAATAACGCCCGGCGGAAGGCACAACGAGCGGAAATGTATATGGGTATGGTGGCATTCCGGCGGGTTTTCCGGCCGGTGACCGCGCTGTTGCTGGCGCTGGCCGTAGTCCTGGCGGGTTGCCATGCCGGACGACTTCGGGGCGAGAACTACGACGCGGATGGAGACCCGTTCATCCGGTGGAACGCTCCGGCGGACACGATCGGCGTCACCGGCCCAGCCGACACCGCCCGGGTCGCCTATCGCATCATCCTGACCGGAGACACCGGCGAGCCGGTCCGGGACGATCCCACCCTGGCAGCCATCGGGCGCTGGGCCGTTCCGCAGGATCGCGCCGCCGTGTTGTTACTGGGTGACAATCTCTACCCGTCGGGACTGGAGGAGGATAACCGCGCCTGGGGCGAGTCCATTTTGCGCCAGCAGCTCGAGTCCACCTCTGCGTTGCGGGTCTTCGTGCCGGGCAACCACGATTGGGGCTCCTCGCCGCGAGACTGGACAGGTGAGCGCGTCATCGCGCAGCAGGAGTTCGTACTGGAATGGCCCGGGGGCGACGTGGACTTCCTGCCCCGCGACGGATGTCCGGGTCCCGCCGTCCGCGAACTGCTTCGGCCGGGGGAGCAGATGGAACGGGGGATCGCGGTCGTCGCCATCGATTGGCTGCCCTGGTTCTCCGAGGTCTACGACAGAAGTGGGTGCGCTGATGGGGAATTCGGACAGCGGATCGACGACACCTTCGCCTCACTGGAAAACCACTACGTGATCGTGGCGAGTCACTATCCGCTTCGGTCGGCCGGCGACCGTGCCGACCTGGGGCAGGGGATGCTCATCGATATTCTGGTCAACCTGTATCATCTACTGCTACAGCCGAGATCCGAACTCACGCTGCACCACCCGAAATATGTGGACTTCGCGGAGAAAGTCGAGATCGCACTCGCAAGGCACAGGTCCCTCGTCTATGCCGCGGGACATGATCACAGCCTGCAGCTCTTCGAAGGCGACGAGGTCGCCCGGATGCACATCGTGAGCGGGGCGGGTTCCACCGGCAAGGTGACGCGCGTGACCGACCTGCCCGAAACGATCTTCGCCCATGCCGTCCCGGGATTCGTCGTGCTCGACTTCGTCAGCCTCGAGGGAGAGGGAGACGGAGATCCCGCCGTGCCGGTCGTGCGCGTCGTGAGAACGGGGCAGGAAACGCCCGTCTTCCAGATGCGCATTCCGTAGCGGGACGAGCCGACCGGCCCTCCCTAGAACATGAACCCGAAGTACAGGTACAGCTCGGTTTTGTCCTTGCTGTCCATCATCGCCAGGCTCAGCGTCGCCCGCCGCTCGGTGAAGGAGACCCAGAGCCCGCCGCCCCGGCCGATATGCCAGTTGTCGGCATTGCCCGGGTCGTTCCCGTAGAATACACGCCCCACGTCGACGGCGCCGAACGCACCGAGGTCACCGGGAACCAGGAACTTGATCGGGGTCAGCCGGAAACGGAGCTCGCCGTTGCCGTAGACCGCGGAATCCCCCGCGAAACGGAACTTGCGGAATCCCCGCAGGTTTTCGGAACCGCCGATCGCAGCGGCTTCGTGGAAGGGATACTCCCCGAGGACGGTTTTGCCGCCCACGCGCAGGGCGAGGGTGGGGGAGGCGGGGATGTTCGCCGAGAGGTAGGTGGACGCCTCCCCCGCGACATTGCCGAAGATCGATTCGACGTCCCACAGCGCTGGATAGAGTTCACCGGCCAGCCTTATCCGCACGCCCCGCAGGGCGTGAGCCGGATGGTTGCGGGTGTCGAAGACGACTTCCCCGCGCACCCCGGCCTGCCCGAAGGATCCCGTCCCGTACAGCGGCGTTTCGTAGGATGCGATAAACTTCCCTTCGTTCTCGTCTAATGAGGTGTTGGTGATCTTGGCGACGGGGCCGCCCGCCAGGTTCCACTTGCCGTGCGCGTCACCGGAACCCGTGAAGGACAGGGCGGGTGCGAGAAGGAACTGCGCTTGTTCCAGCTCGTAGAACGGCTCGTCCTTCGTGAGACTGTAGTCGTTGCCGAAGCCGTTGAAGCGTACCATGTTGATGCCGGAGTACCCCATCTCCAGCTGTCCGTCCAGGCTCCGAAACATATGCCGGAACCGGCCGGAATAGGTGACGAAGGGCTTCGCTCCACCCCGCGAGGCGACGCCGACGTCGATGGCGTACCGTGCGGCATACGGCGCTTTCCGGTAGCCATAACTCAACCGGGCGTACTGAAGCCCGGCGTAGAAGCCGAAGTCGGATTTGTAGTAGACCACCGGGCGAATACCCGATACGCGGCCCCAGTCGAGGGTATAGATGTCCTGCGAGATCGCGCTCTCGTTCCTCGGTCGCACGAAACGTCGCTCGTTGACGTGCGCCCGGCCGCCTTCGAAGCGATTCCGCCCGCGCGCGTCGTAGAACCGCGTCGTCCGGCGTCCCGCCCGGGAGTTGTTCGCGAAGGCATCGTCGCCCCCGCCGCCGTCCACGTGCACCTTGATCCTGGCCCGGTCTCCGACGACGTTGGTCTGATCGTCCCCGCCGTGCAGGTAGATCCGCACTTCCTCGGTCTCGTGGGGGTAGAGGGTACGGCGGAAATACGGGATTTCCGACGTCCCGGCCAGGCTGATGCGCACCTCCAGCGCGCCGTCCGCCTGGTGTTCCAGTTCGAGGTATTCGTCCTCGTCCGTCGCCCGGATTTCGACCTCGTTGCTGATGAATCCGTAGTACCGCGCCGCAAATTCGCCAAGTGTGTCCCGGCGCACCTTCAGCGTCCGGGCCAGGAAGTCCCCCACCTGCGTGTAGAACGGATCCGGCAGGCGCCTCACGGCTTCGTCGATCACCGGGTCCGGCAATTCGGACTGTACCGTGGCGACCACGGTCTCCCACGCGTTCCATTCCAGTTCGGCCAGCAACCTCCGATCCAGTTCCCAGCCCGTGCGGGAGAGACCCCGGTGGTTCGGATATTGCTCCTGGAAGCGGACGAACTTGGGCTCGATCCGGCGCACCAATTTCATGAACTGACCGTCCAGGTCGATGAAGGCCTTGTCCCGGTCTTCGGGGACCGGCAGCCACGTGTAGCAGTCGCCGGCCGGAAATTGGGCCCAGCGCCACTGGCCGCGATGCCGGTCCGAATCGCCGATGAGAAAATCGATGAGTCGCGCCTTAAGATAGGCGCGGGCGTCCACGCGTTCGCAGGGAGACTCTTCAAGACCTTCGTACAACCGCTCCGAGCCGCTCACCCTGCGGGATCCGGCAAACCCCGGCTCGTTGCCGGGGGCTTCGGACGGATGTTCCTGCAGGGTGCCGATCAGCCCGGCATACTCTTCCCTGAACGACTCCAGCCTGGGATCGTCGGGGATCACCACGAGCCGGTGCGGCGCATGCAGGACGCCCGTTGCTTCCATGAGCGCATCCACCACCAGGCCCGCCGCCGGCAGGTGGGCGCTCACAAGGTCCTGGATCACGTCCTCGACGACCGTGTCCTTAAGCTCATCCAACAAACGCTTGGACGGGTCCTTGTCGATGGAGCGCACCGTGTAGCGGCGGCCGTCCTCGCCCATGAAGTGGAGCGAAATGGACTGGCCGGCTCCGCCCGGGCGCATGGGCGACAGCCCGCCGCCCACGGCATCCAGATCGAGGACCGGCAGTTCGAGCGGCGTCGTCCAGAGCTGGCGGTAGTCGCTGCCGTAGAACCACCGGCCGAAACCGCCCTTCTCGAACCGTCCGCCGGGTACGGCCACGTGCGTCGTATCGCCTTGCTCCGGGACCGAGCGGAAGATGCGCTGGCCGGCCTGCGCCGCTGCCGAATCGGCGCCTGCAAGGGATAGTGAGGCGGCAAGTATCGCGGCAACGAGCAACACGGTAGACCATCGGCGGCGGGATCGGATCGTGCACGATCTGATCGAGTACGCCTTTCGTAGCATGATTTGTCTCCTGGTCAATACAAGAGATCACATGTGCGCTCTCATCACAAGAAGTAACATGTACACTTGACCGGGTCAACTTCAAATAGTTAACTTCAGGAATATCATTAATGTATAGAATCACGTTGCCGCTCAGAAACAGTTACCGCAGACGCTGGAGCTGGAAATGTTTAGAAAACAACGTGCCGTCTTTTCCGCTGACTTGGATGTGGAAACCATTGCACTGTAAGCAGTCATGGAGTGCATGTGATACATGCTTCGCGGTCAGGGATCACGTCAGGAGGAAAGGGAAAGAAAACGGAGGTCAGGGCGATTGTGGTTCGGCCATGCCAACACCGTTCTGGTACTCAGTTTGAATCTATTCGGTTGCCTTGTACCATCTCGGAGGCGGAACAGAATCTACGCGTCCGGCGAGCAACTGTTACAAATATCAGAATAACTGCGTGAATCAAAATCGCATGGATCAGGATCTGTCACGAAAGGCCGATAAATGCGACGACATTCCTTCGGCGGGCAGTTATACATCAGACTGAAAGGTTGATCCCTAATGTTTTTTGCCATCCCGATTGTTGAACTGTTCTTTCTAATCATCGCATGGATCATGGTAAGAACAGTAGTGAAGCGGTTCTGCTAGAAGTATGAGCACTATTGGCACTTTCGAATATAATCCCCAAACGGTTTATATCTGGGTGGAACTGGACGGTGCGCGCCTGCGAACACCATGTTTGAGACCTGGCAGGACCAACCAAATATCAAGAGTGTTTTACTGTCCTTGAAGGAGTTTCTGTCGTGCAGCCGCCTCCCACAACGCGCCCGGTTAATCCTCTTCGCAAGTCACCACACCCTCAGTCTCGATGCCCAGCAACCACGCCTGAAACGCATCATCCGAAGGAGCGCATAAGCCGGTATCGGCCAGGCCCAGCGACCGGAGGTTTTTGAGGCTGGTGAACGTGTCGGGCAGCGGCCCTGTCAGATCTTCGTTATAGCTCAACTCCAGATGCGTGAGATCTGAGAGGTTTCCCAACTCCGGTGGGATGTTCCCCATGAGATTGTTGTAGGAAAGGTCCAACTGTACCAGGTTGGTCAGATTTGCCAGATCCGGCGGGATGCTGCCATCTAACGCGTTAAACCTGAGTTTCAACAAATACAGGTTGCTGAGTTTCCCCAACTCCGGCGGAATGCTCCCCGTGAATCCTTTGCCGCCAAGATCCAGCTCGAACAGGTTGGTGAGGTTGCCCAGTTCCGGTGGAATACGGCAGGACTCCTGGGTGCTGCCACTACTCGATTCCTGCGAGTTGGACGCGGGGAGTTCAGGTATTGAGTAGAAATTGAACTCTTCCAGGTTGGACAGGTTACCCAGCTCCGGTGGGATGTTGCACGACAACGCGTTTTGCTGAATATACAGCAACTGCAGACTGGAAAGGTTTCCCAGTTCCGGAGGGATGCTGCCTGTCACCTCGGTGGAGGTGAGATCCAGCACTCGCAGGTCGGTCAGATTTCCTAATTCCGGAGGAAGAGTGCCCCACACGGCGGTATTGCTGAGATTCAGCTCCTGCAGGTTGGTCAGGTTTCCCAACTCGGGCGGAATGTTGCCATACAATCGGCTGAACTTGTTATTGCTAAGATTCAGGAATTCGAGGCTGGTCAGGTTACCCATTGCCGACGGAATAACACCGCTGATGTCGTTGGCATCAAGATCCAGCCATGTGACGTTGCCGTTCCCGTCGGTATCGACGCCATACCATTCGACCAGGGGCTTGTCCGACAACCAGTTGGTGTCTTGCGCCCAGCCCGGTCCTTGCAGGGCGTGGTACAGCTTGATCAGTGCGCCTCTGTCCGTCATCGGGTCGATCATTACGTTAACTTGGGCGGTACCGGAAATGCCGCTGTAGGACGCGATGATCCGGGTGTTGCCGTCGTTCAGCGCCGTCACCAGTCCTGCATCGTCGACCGACGCTACTCCCGTGTCGCTACTAGTCCAGGAGACGGCAACACCTTCTACGGGGTGCTCATTCCGGTCCAACACTGTAGCCGACATCTGCACCGCCTCGCCGAATTCCCGGAGCGTCGCCATCTGAGGTTCAATGGCGATACTGTAGGCCGACTGCATGACTGCCGCGTTTACGCTGGCGGAGATACCGCCCGACCTGGCCGAAATCACGGTGTTGCCATTGTTGACTGCCGTCACGTCACCGCCCGTGTTGACGGTCGCTACCGCGTCATCGTCGCTGGTCCAAGACACGACTGCGCTGCTCATGACCGCGCCGTACTGGTCATAGACACTGGCAGACAGTTGAATGGTTTGTCCGATTGCATCGAACGTTATCGACGCGGGGTTGATCACGATCCTGGTGGGTACGGGAGGGGGCGGCGGTGGTTCAGGCTGTTGCGGATTGGTGGAACTGTCGTTGCCACAGGCGATAATAGTAAACCACGAAACACACACAAGAAACGCCACAGTTTTTAGTTTCATGATGGTAAATCCTCGCGATGAACTCCGTAATGATCTTTGTGGTAATGATGGACCCTGATCTTGCGGTTCCTTCGCACTCACTGATTCAATCATTCGCGTCAAGCCGAATGCATCCTGCCGTTGCCATCTTGAATAGTGTAACTGGAAGCTTGCCCTTTCGTCTCCCGAGTCGTACATGGCTTGCGGATCGGCTTCTACGCCGTTGTCGCCGCCGCGTCCCGCCAGCGAAAGTACGGAAACCAGGAAAGCCGCGTTCCAATAAAAGTCTGCAACGGTGGAAAGTACATACTTTTCGGATTATTAACATAGTCTGTAGTTCATATATGAGATATCTTGTACGCTTGACCGGGTCGACCCTATTTCGTTAGTTTCAGGTTTACATGCTTATATTTCACCATTGCAATCACGTCGTGCGATCACGTCGACGCGCAAGAATCGCTGCGGCCGACACCAGGAGCAAAATATGACTGGAAGACAACGCGTTGCCGTTCCGCCGTTGCGGAGGAACTCCGGACCTGTGTGGGCACCCATTGCGCTATTTCTGACGCCTGTTGTGCTCTTGCTGGCAACCGCAGGATGCACGGAGACGGCACAGGACGCATCGGCGCCTCCTGCTGCGCCCCCGCCTACCCCCGAGGCCGTCTATCTCACCTCGGAGACCACGGCGAGCATGAACCTGCCCTTCTCGGACGCCGTGCGCGTGGGGCACCTGCTGTTCCTCTCCGGCCAGATCGGAAACATCCCCGGAACGACGGACCTGGCGCCGGGGGGCATCCAGGGCGAGGTCCGACAGACCATGGAGAACATCAGGACGGTCCTGGAAGCCAACGGATCCTCCATGGACCGGGTGATCAAGGCCACGGTCATGCTGGCGGACATCGCCGAATGGCCCGCCTTCAACGAGGTGTACGTCACGTACTTCCCCGGCGACAAGCCGGCCCGCAGCGCCTTTGCCGGCAGCGGCCTGGCCTTCGGCGCGCGGTGCGAAGTCGAGGTGATCGCCACGGTGGGCGAGTAGGGGATTCGACTGGAAAGTCCGGGAGTTCTGCCACACCGGCTGTGGTGATCGATAGAGCGAAATTTACGTTGGTGATACGAGTGAATCCGCCAATGCGCCGACTAATGCCTTATACACAGCAATGGATTCAGGCTGCTGTCTGGCTAAGCCATACACGATCCTATGCCCGGGCTCGGCGAATTGGAACTGATCGAACTCTTATCAACGTTTTTTAATTTGGCGAAGGAAGCCATACAAGCCGGAAAGGCGGTGTATGATATGAAAGAACCTAGAAAGAAACTCCCACCCAACGATTCAGAGATTGATCAGGAATACAAATCACTGATGGCCGATCACAGGTCACTGGTGAGCGATCATAGGCGCGTGCTGGACAAGATAGAACGAATCGTCGACGCGAAGGCGAAGGAACAAGGAATCTCTTTCAATAACGATCAATAGCCATGGCTAAAGGCAAGTTCTGGCACGACGGATTGCAGTTCTCCTGCCACGGGTGCGGCCACTGCTGCACCTTTCCCGGTGGATTCATCTACGGCAGCGAGAAAGAGTTCCGGCGCATCGCCGAGTACCTGGACCTGCCGTTCGAAACCTTCCTGGAAAAGTACACGGAAGAGATCGACGGCTACGTCTCCCTGGTCTCTCCGGATGACGGTCCCTGCGTATTCTACGACCAGGGGTGTTCCATCTATCCGGTACGGCCGTCCCAGTGCAGCAGCTACCCCTTCTGGCAGGACATCCTGAAGTCGAAACGCCGGTGGGAACGGGAAGCAGAGACGTGCGGGGGCATGAACAAGGGCAAGCGGTGGACGCGCAAGGAGATCGAGGCGCAGGCGGCCAGTCGGACGGAGAACCTGATGGCCGCGAAGAAACGGTCGTAGGGAGCGCAGACACATGGACGAGGAAATCCGGAAAGAGCAGCGCGGTGATGAGCCGGAATCGGCGGCAGCGGAAAGCGGGCTGGACGGGCTTAACCAGCTGGACCGGCTGGACCAGGTGGACTGGCCGGCCGCACTGGACAAGTTGGACCGGGTGAACCGGCGCACGTTTATCAGGGTGAGCGCCCTGGCCGGCATGGCCGGCGCGGCCGGTGCGGCGGGAATTGCGGCGTCCGGTTGCGGTAGTCCGGGCGAGATGGATGGCTCATCGGGAGATGCGGGTGCGGGCGGCGACAGCGGTTCGGGCGGTTCGGGTGATGCCCAGGTGGCCCCGGGCGGTGCCGGTGGGTCGGGCGGCGATTTGGCCGGCGCTGGCGGCGACCCCGATGCCATTGCGGCCGACCTGAGGGACAACGTCTACACCCGGTTGCTCGGTGTGCGACCCCATGTGGGCGCCCACGAACACCTCTCGAGCATGGGTGGCTCACGCATGCCGGCCGAGGTGATGGAGGCCATGGCCGAGGCCAACCGCTACTTCGTGGACATGGCGGAGCTGCACGACGCGGCGGGACGGCGCATCGCCGAGATCATGGGGGCGGAGGCCGCCCTGGTCTCGTCCGGCGCATTTGCGTCGATGCTGGTGGGCGCGGCGGGCGTGTTGACCGGGCCAGACGAGGAACGGATGGAGCTCCTGCCCAATCCAACCTGGCCGAAGGTGGAATGCCTGTTCCAGACGGCTCATCGATTCTTCTACGACAACGTCTTCGGCCTGGCGGGCATGAAGCTGGTGGAGGCCGGCACCCGCATGGAGTACGAGGCGGCCATCACGGAACGGACGGCGCTGCTCGTGGGCCTGGCCTATATCGAGCATCAGGCGCGGGGCGTCCCGCCCTTCCCCGTGCGCCACCGGCAGGAACACGACCCCGAGACGCTCATGCCCCTGGAGATCATCGAGATCGGCCGGCGCAGGGGCGTGCCGGTGATGATCGACCTGGCGTCCAACCTGCCGCCCAAGGAGAACCTGACCAAATACCTGGAAGCCGGCGCCGACCTGGTCGTGGTCAGCGGCGGCAAGGGGATTCGCGGCCCGAACTCGACGGGGATCCTCGCGGGTCGCGCCGACCTGATCGAGGCCGCCCGGATGCAGAACGCGCCGAATAACGGCCTCGGTAGAGGGCTGAAGGTCGGCAAGGAGGAGATCGTGGGCCTGGTCGCCGCGCTGGAGCGGTACGTGGCCCTCGACGAGGACGAGGAGATCGCCGCCTGGAACGGGAAGGCCCGCTGGCTGGCGGATCAGCTGCAGGGCATCGACGGCCTGGAAGCCCGCTACGAGCTCAACACCCACGGTTACCACGACGTGGAACTGCTCTGGGACGAGGCGGTGATTCCCCTGTCCCGGGAAGACGTGGGCCGGCTGTTGCGGGCGGGCGACCCCAAGATCATCTACGATGGACCGGGTCCGCGCACGCTGCAGCTCGAGGAAGGCGAAGTCGAACTCGTGGCCCGCAGGCTGCGGGAACTGTTCACCACGGGAAGCTGAAGGAACTCCGAAAGGAAGGGCATGGCCGACGAAAAACCGAACGGAAGCCGTGCGTCAGCAGGAAGCGGCGCGCCTGGCGGTCCGCCGGCCGGTGACCGGCTGACCTACGAGGATTCCGGCGTGGATTACGACCGGATCGATCCCTTGAAGGTCCTCGCCCAGCAGGCGGCGCGGGCCACGGGGGCCAACCTCGAGGGCGCGGGTGCGCACACCGGTGTCCGCGAAGTGGCGGCCAGCCGCGGGGAGTCGGCCTACGTGGTGGACATCGGCGACGCCTATCTCGCCTCCATCACCGAATGCCTGGGCACCAAGGCCCTGGTGGCGGACGCGATGCGGAAGGTGCAGGTGGAATCGGGGGTATCGCGGGTGTCGGGGCCGCCGGTATCGAAGGCGTCGGGACGGACCTGGTACGACCACATCGCGCAGGACACCATCGCCACGGCCGTCAACGACCTCGTCACCGTGGGCGCGCGGCCCCTGAGCATCCACGCCTACTGGGCCTCCGGTTCGTCGGACTGGTTCGACGACACCGACCGCATGAACGACCTGGTCGACGGCTGGAAGGCCGCCTGCGACGTCCTGGGCGTGGCCTGGGGCGGCGGCGAGACGCCCTGTCTGACCGGCGTGGTGGAGGAAGGCGCCATCGACCTGGCCGCCTCCTGCGTGGGCATCATCCGGCCGAAGTCGCAACTCACCCTGGGCGAGGACCTGGCGGCCGGCGACGCGATCGTCCTCCTGGAAAGCAGCGGCATCCACGCCAACGGCCTCACCCTCGCGCGCAGGCTGTCCGAGCGCCTGCCGGCGGGGTACGCCACGATCATGCCCGGCGGCCGGACGTACGGCGAGGCCCTGCTCGACCCCACCGTGCTTTATCCTCCCGTCACCGAGGCGGTCTTCGAGGCCGGCATCGGCCTGCGCTACATCGCCAACATCACCGGCCACGGCTGGCGAAAGATCATGCGCCACCCCGGCCGGTTCACCTACCGCATTACCGAAGTGCCCCCCGTTCCCGAGGTCCTGCGGTTCATGGTGGAGGAGACCCGGCAGACGGCGGAAGAGGCCTACGGCAGTCTCAACATGGGCGCTGGCTTCGCCCTATTCGTCCGCCCGGAGGACGGGGACGCGGCCGTGGCCTGTGCCGAAGCGCAAGGCATCCGCGCCTGGGTCGCCGGCGTAGTGGAAGATGGCCCCCGCCAGGTGGTCATCGAGCCGCTGGGCGTGACGCTCAGCGGAGAGAGTCTCGCCTTGCGGGACTGAGCCGGTGCGTTTTCTCCAGCCTGTCCTTTTACTTTTTCCAAGAAAAACTCCGAGTATCGCCTGGTGATCTCCGACTGATACGCTTTAGAGGTCGGTTATTCATTCAATGTCACACTCACCAGGAGGTCGGAAGATGAACGGAATGTCCCGAGAGAACTGGTCCTTTGGCGTGCAGATCGTATCGGCCATAGGCATCCTCGTAATCGCCGTCGCCACTTTCATCAATTCATCCAACAAGGAATCCGGGATGAGATACGGGCTGAATTGTCCGGAATGCGGACGGAAATGCAATCCGAATTCGCCTCCATACGTTCCGAAATCCACGATATGAATACACGCCTCGGGCGTGTCGAAGGAATCCTGCGTGTATCCGGAAGCGAGTAAAAACGGAAAAACAACGGGATCTGAAGGCAGATCTCTGACTACTGAATCATATAGATCCGACTATTCACACATCGTCACACTCACCAGGAGGTCGGAAGATGTCCGGAATGTCCCGCGAAAACTGGGCCTTCGGCGCACAGATCGTATCGGCCATAGGCATCCTCGTAATCGCCGTCGTCACTTTCATCAATCATCATTCCAACATGGAATTTCGGGATGAGGTACGGGCCGAATTGACCGGACTGCGGACGGAACTCACCTCGATACGTACCGAGATGCACGACATGAACACGCGCCTCGGCCGCGTCGAAGGATACCTGCGCATATCAGTAAACGAATGAGGTCTGAATAATGAGCGAACACAGTAAGAGAGATTGGTCGTGGACTCCGGTTATTACAATCGCCGGAATGCATGTAATGATGACGGCCATCACCGTTACGGTAATGCTCTTCTCATATGGCGATCTTAATAACAGGATGCTATCGGTAGAAGAGAAATTGAGAGACTTGATCGAGGTTGTATCAGGCATGAAGACCGAGATCGATGTAATTAAACGGGAAGTGTCCAAATAGAAACTGGTCAAGGAGAGATCATACTATGGAAATCGCTCAATTGGTCGTATCGCCGGCTATCTTATTGGGAGCCTTCATCTTCTTCTGGAAAGAATCCAAGGCGGGAAGAATGGAACTCGAGACCCGGCTGGTACAGTGCATGGATCGCATGGAAGACAGGCTGGAAACGCGCATCGTCACCCTGGAGGGCAAGATGGATGCACGCTTTGTCGAGTCGGAAGCGCGCATCGTCGCGCTGGAGAACAAGATGGACAGACGTTTTGCCGCCTTGGAGGACAAGATGGATAACCGTTTTGTCGCGCTGGAAGACAAGATGGACACCCGTGTTGGCCGGCTGGAAGGAGTGCTGATTACGCAGCAGAAGGCGTCTTGATTTACGTTTCTTTCCCGCTACGTATCGGATTTGAGCACCAGCGTCCGCGCGATCAGGTCGTGAAAGGCCTGTCGGCGCTGGGTAAAGACGGCGGCGAGATAGCCTGGCCAGAGGATGGGAATGCACTTGGGAATGGCCCTGAGCGCGGCGCGGCCGAAAGTGGGCGTATGCCCCTCGGCGTCGGCCACCCGGATGCCCAGGATCATCTTGCCGATGGTGGCGCCTTTGGTCGAACTCTCCATGGCCGCGTAGTAGAACCAGGGCATGAGCAGCTGGAAGGCACTCAGCAGCGGGACGGTGACCGGGTCCGAGCCGGCATCCAGAAATTCGGCGGCCAGCGCCATCACGGCGCCGGCGGCGGTAAGGATCGCCAGGTCGATGGCGAAGGCGCCGATCCGCTGGAGGTGGCCGGCGTAGTCTTCGGACAGGGAGTAGCCGGAGATGAAGGTCACGGCCGGGCGGGGCCTCCGTCGGGTGTCCGGGCCTGGGTCCAGTTGATGACCTCGTCCTGGCAGGGATAACGGGCCGCCAGTTCCTCGTTCAGTTCGACGCCCAGCCCCGGGCGGTCGTTGGGATACATGTAACCGCCGCGCACTTCGGGCGTGCCGGGGAAAATCTCGTAGACCAGGTCGCTGAAGCGGCACCATTCCTGGACGCCGAAATTCGGCGCCCACAGGTCGAGGTGCAGGTTGGCGGCATGGCCCACAGGGGAGACGTCGCCCGGACCGTGCCAGGCCGTGCGGATGCCGTACATGGCGGCCATGGCCGCGACGTTGCGGGCCGGCGTGATGCCGCCCATCTGGCTGATGTGCATGCGCAGGAAGTCGATGAGCCGTCCCTCGATCAGGGGCAGCCATTCGGCGGGATTGTTGAAGAGTTCCCCCATGGCGATGGGCGTCGTCGAGGTCTGCCGCATGCGGCGGAACCATTCGTTGTCCTCGGGCGCCAGGGGGTCTTCGAGGAAGTACAGATTGTAGGGTTCGACCTGCTTCGCGAAGACGATGGCGTCGGCGGGCGTGAGCCGCTCGTGCACGTCGTGGAGCAGTTCCACCTCGTCGCCCACGGCCGCGCGCAGGTGCTCGAACATCTTCACCGTGCGGCGCATGTAGCTCCGCGGATCGAAATAGTCCCCGGGCTTCGCGCCCTCGGGCGGGGTGACCCGCGGCTTTCGGCCTCCGTATCCGCCGATCTGGCAGCGCACGTGGCGGTAGTCCTGCTCCATGTACTTCAGTACGTTCTCCGCCACTTCTTCAGGTGACCTGCCGTCGGCGTGGACGTAGGTGTCCACCGCCTCCCGGCACTTGCCGCCCAGGAGCTGGTACACGGGCATGCCCGCGCGCTTGCCCTTGATATCCCACAGGGCCTGGTCCATGCCGGAGATCGCGTTGTTCAGGACCGGTCCGTTGCGCCAGTAGCCGTTCACCATGGCCGTCTGCCACAGGTCTTCGATATCGTCCACGTCCTTGCCGATGAGGAAGGGCTTGAGGTGGTGTTCGATGGCCGCGTGGACGGCCCGGAACCGCTGGGTGAAGGTAGCGCAGCCCAGGCCGAACAGGCCAGGTTCCGACGTCAGGATCTTCACGACGATCAGGCGCGACCCGGCGGGCTGGGTCAGGATGGTCTTCACGTCGGTTACTGTTACGGGCATGGTGGTTTCCTTCACTGGGACGCGCGGCTCGCTTTCTTAGAACGCCCCCCCAAAGAAGACGGCGTTCAGGAACAGGCTGTTCGTGCCGTACCAGAAGGCCCGAAAATTGGGGTTGTCGGCGAAGAGCACGACGGCGCCCTCGCCTTGCCTTCGGGCGATCAGCGCGGCGGAATCGGCCAGTTCGCCGTGTCGCTTCGGCGAGATGTAGCCGGCCATTAGCGGCGACGACGTGTACCGGGCCACCGTGGCCCCGGGCGTGGCGGAAGGTTCGAAGAAGATCTCGTGGTTGCGGAAGAGCGGCGCCAGGGCGCCGTAACCGAAGGCCAGCGGGTGGGTGGTGTCGATCGCGGCCGCGAATATGGCGCCGCCGATACGCTGCGCTCCCCGCGTGGACGATACCAACTCGTAGGGGATCGCGACGGTATCGGGACGGGCGGATCTCAGGCCTTCGTCGATTACATCATTGCCGATGAGCCACCGGGCTGCGCTCTTCCAGGCGATGAGGACGCCGCCCTCCCGCACCCACCACCTGAGCCGGTTCACGTCTTCCGTATCCAGGTCGTAGCTGCCCATGACCATGACCAGTGTCGTGTAACGGTCCAGGTCCAGGTCGGCGAACCCGTCGGCGTCGACCAGGGAGACGGGAATGCCGAACCGCTCGTTCAGCAGGTGCCAGGTCTCGCCGACCTCGTAGGCCCGGGTGCCGGGCCCGGAAAGCACTGCGATCTCCGGTTTGACCAGTACCGGGGAGGTCGGACCGCCCAGGTCGCCGCCCGAGGGCGTCAGTCCCGTGTCCGTGCCGTGGACGATGACGTGGTCTTCCGCCACGATCCGGTCGATCAGCGCCCGCACCTGCGCGGCGGTCACGGCGGACGCGGCGTCGCGCTGGGCGACGGGGATGATGATCGTGCCCCGGTCGAAGGTCCGTTCTGTACTGCCGGGGCCGCCGGGGCCGCCCGGGCCGTCGACGGCCACCGAAAAGGGCTGCCTGGCCAGCCGGGGCCGAAGACCCGCGTCCAGGATCCGGTAGAGCGCGCGCGGTGCGAAGTAGCGGTTCCATTCCATCAGGTAGGCATAGGACCCGTGGCCGCCGGTCAGCTCACCGCCGTCGAAGGTGGCTTCGGTGATTTCCGCACCGGCCAGGTCGTCGGAGTACCTGCGCAGTTCACCGCTCGGAACGCCCATGGCCAGGGGCAGGGTCCACGCCGAGACGTCGTAGAAGAGGGAGTCCGTGAAGGTCGTGGCCTGCTCCATCGAAGCCTTGATCAATCGAGTCTGAGGTTGGTCCAGGGGGATGATGACCGACTCGCCGGCGCGGAAGGTACGCCCGCTGGAACCCGTGGGCCCCTCGGCCTGCACGGTCCGGCCTGCCAGCAAGGTCCGATCGGCCTGCACGGTCCGCGCGAGTTCGTAGACGCGGATGCGGTGGCGCAGCAGCATTTGCAGGAGGGCCTGCGTGCGCGTGCGCGTTTCGCCGAGATCGAGGACATAGGCCTTGACGGGGTTGCGCCGCGCCATTTCAGGCGCTGATGCGTAGAAGTCGCGCTGGTGGGCGAGCAACTCCGTCCGCAGGGCCAGGCTGCCGGCCAGGGTCGACATGGAGGTGGCGAACTGGTTGCGGATCGTGAAGGGGTAGGTCAGGACCCCGTCGTTCGTCATCCGTTCCAGCGCCCGGGACGAGGCCTGCTCGAAGAGGATGCCGATGGCGCCGTTCACGTCCGGGAAGGTGGAGCCCTTGCCGTAGAAGAAGTCGTCGAAAGTCTCCCGGGAGTAGTACAGTGCACCATGGCGGTCGAGCCACTCTGCGTGGTGCTCCGCGAGCGCCGCCGTCAGTTCGAAGGTCCGTTCCGGCGTGTTCGGGTTGTTCCGGCTCGGGATGCCGGGCTGGAAGAAATAGGTGGCGTTGCTGCCCATTTCGTGGAAGTCGGTCAGCACCTGGGCGCGCCAGTGGTGGAACAGGCCCACCCGGCCCTGCGATGAAGGGTGCTGCGCCACGAGCCAGTCCCGGTTCAGGTCGAACCAGTAGTGATTGGTCCTGCCGCCCGGCCAAGGCTCCGCGTGCTCCCGGTCCTGGCCGTCCCGCGTGGCGACCCGGCCCCGGTTGGCGTTGACCCAGTTGACGAAACGGTCCCGCCCGTCCGGGTTGTAGTTGGGATCCATGATGATCACGGCGCGGTCCAGCAGGTCGTCCACGGCCGGTCCGTTGCCCGCGGCCAGGTGATAGAGCACCAGCATGGCCGCTTCGGAGGTGCTGGCTTCGTTGCCGTGCACTCCGTAGCCCATGTGGACGACGACGGGCATCGTCTCGATCATGGCGTCGGACACCGCGCCGGGCGCGTCGGACAGCCGGTGGTTGGCCAGGCGGATTTCTTCCAGCCGTCCATGGTTGGGCGAAGACGTCACCACGGCGTGGTACAGCTGGCGTCCCTCGTAGCTGGCGCCGTGGCGGCGTACCACGACGCGGTCCGAGCCTTCGGCCACCGCCCGGTAGTAGTCGGCCACCAGGTGGGACCGCGTGTGCGTTTCGCCCACAACGTGGCCGATGACCGATTCGGGACGGGGGATGGCCGGGTCGTAGGATTCGATGCCGGGTACGCGGACCTCCATGGCGAAAGGAAGGTCCTGGGCCCGGACGGTTCCGGGGACGAGGGCGCTGATCAGGCCAAAGGCGAAGAGGCAGACTGCGGAAAACGCGCGAGGGTGGACTCGGTTCATCATCTGTTCCTGACTTGGAATTGGGCTCGGATACGATGGAATTCAGAGGAAAACGTACGCGCCAAGATACAGGCGCCGGGGGGCCGGATCAAGGTTTATCCGGCGCGGCAACCCGGCCAGTTTGGCCTTGACGCGATCCCCTTCGAGCATGCTAATTGTGATTCTGACTTCCGATTCTGTCTCTACCACAACCTGCTTTTTTACCTGCGTTCCGAAAGGTATGATCCATACGGAGGTACCCGTGCGTATTCTGGTGATCGGCAGCGGCCTGATGGGACCCGCGGCGGCGTACAACGCCATGGTGGACGAAGCAGTGGAAGGGGTGACCGTCTGCGATCTCAGCGATGACCAGCTCGGGGCCTGCCGGGAAACGCTGCGGGACCTGCCGGGGGCGGACAAGGTGGCTTACCGCAGGCTGGACATGAACGACCGGGACGAGTCCGTTGCCGTGATGAAGGACCACGCGGCGGGCGTGGCGGCCTTGCCCAGGGACGCGAGCATGACGGCTTTTCCGCTCGCCCTCGAAGCGGGCATGCCCTACATGGACCTCACCCGCCTGGACCTTGACGGCATACCCCAGGGGAATCTCGACGCCATGAAGTCGCGCTATTCCGAATCGCCGGGCTTTGTGATCCTGGGATGCGGGCTGGAGCCGGGACTCACCGAGATCCTCGCTCGCCGCCTTGCGGAGCAGCTCGACCGGACGAACGAACTTCACATACAGTGCGGAGGCATTCCGACGCAGCCCGAACCGCCTCTGGGGTACAAGATCGTCTTCGGCGGCAAGCGCCTGCCCCTCCGTGATTCCACGGCCCGGATGGTGAAGGACGGGCGTCTCGTGGACGTCGCCCGCTACTCCGACCCGGAACCGGTTTCCTTTGACGGCGTGGGGGACTGCGAGGCCTGGCACGAGGGGTTCTTCCCCTGGCTCCTCGAACTGGAAGTGCTGAAAGGCCTGCGCACCGGCACGCAGAAGACCGTGCGCTGGCCGGGGTATTCCCACAAGGTGACCGTGCTGCGGGAGCTGGGCCTGCTGAGCGAGGACCCGGTGGACGTGGCCGGCACCAGTGTGATCCCCAAGCACG
>JAPPBT010000027.1 GCA_026702745.1 Gemmatimonadota bacterium | reverse complement strand
AGGGAGGACCGGTAGTAGGACATCCCCTCCGAGGCCTTGAACACCCCCAGGGCGACGCCCTTCTGCATCACGGGGCGTATGGCGGTACGCCCCGACCACAGAATGGTCAGGTCGAACAACAGCAGGCAGATGGCAAGCAACAGGCCGAGGAAAGGGAGGACGAGGCGGCGCATGCTATCTGCGCGGAGGGGCCTTCCGCTTCCGGCGGCCGAACTCGGCGGGAGGCGGCGGGGCCTCCTGCAGCACATCGATGAACTCGGAGGGCACGCCCGTGGTCAGGATGACCGGAGAGCGGTCGTAGAAGTTCACGCCGGCTTCGGTGGCCTGCCGCGCGTTGATGCGGAAGACGACCGGTGTATCCGTCTGGTTCCTGGCTACCTGCGCGGCGATATCTTCGGAAAGGGAAAGGTGGACGTACTGGCGGTCGCTGGGCGTCAGGCCGCCATTGGTGATGACCGAGGCCCGCGCGGGTACGGTCGCGTAATAAAGGTACTCGGGCGGATCCGCGGGAGGCAACCCCAGGTCGATGGGGAAACTGTGCCCGTAGCGCGCCCGGATGCGGTCTTCCTCCACCTCGAATCTTCTCTTCTCGGCGCCGTCGGCGATCTCGAGGATTTCATCCTTCGCCAGCAGATCGAACTTCTCCTGGATGGCCTCGACGATCTCGTCGATTGACGCGTAACCCCTTTCGTCGAGCGTTATATCGAATCTTTCGGGTTTATGCCGGAGAATCAGGGAGAGGAGCTTGGAGAGTCTTTCGCGTCTTCGTGGATCCATTGATGGAGTCTTTCTGATGGAGTCTTGCCTGAGCGGAATATGGCGGCCACGATGGCTGTGCAGGCTATGCAGACTGTGCAGGCCATGCCGGCCGATGCGATGTACCAGAACTTGCTGTGAAAAGGAACCTACCGAGTATACGGCGGGCGTTGCGCACTGTCAAGATCAAACCCGAACGGCCGCTTCGCTGTCGTCCCGCAGGCGCCGTCCCTGGTTTCAGTTCATTTCCATGCCGCCGTCGACATTGATCGCCTGGCCGGTGATCAGCGTGTTCTCGTCGGAGGCGACGAAGACCGCCGCGGCGGCGATCTCCTCGGGCTCGGAGACCCGTTTGAGGGGGATTTTCTCCACGAGCCGGGTCCTTGCCGTTCCCGGCTCGTAGCCGAACAGGCGGGCGCGGTCCTCGTCGATGTGGTCCCACATGGGTGTGGCCACGACGCCCGGACACAGCGCGTTGACCAGGATCCCGTGATCCGCCAGCGCCAGGGCCGCGGACTGCGTGATGCTGATGACGGCCATCTTGCTGGCGGCGTATGCGCTCGAATCGGCCCGGCCGTGTCTGCCCGAGATGGAGGACATGTTGATGATGCGGCCGCCGCCGCCCTGCCGGATCATCTGACGGGCCCCCGCCTGCATGCAGAAGTACGTCCCTTTCAGATTGAGATCGATGACCTGGTCCCATTCCGTCTCGGTCAGATCGAGGAAGGGCTTGATTTCAACCCGTCCCGCGTTGTTGACCAGGATATCCAGCCTGCCCAGTGCGGAAACGGCCTCGTCGATCATGGGTTCGATCCGGTCGACGCGGCCCAGGTCGGCGGTCAATGCCGCCGCGATACCGCCGTCGTCGCGGATCTGGTCCGCCGTAGATTCCGCGCTTTCGCGATCGATGTCCACGGCCGCCACGTGCGCGCCTTCCTGTGCGAGTCTCAGCGCGATGGCCTGGCCGATACCGCGCCCTGCTCCGGTGACAACCGCCCGTTTTTCCGCCAGACGCCCTGTCGCACTCATGTTCGGTCTCCTCAATCTCCTGATCTCCTGGTTCCGGCCGTGCCCGATCGCGCCCGGTCGTGCCCGGGCTACCCGGCGACCTGAACCGGTTTTCCTTCTTCGACCGACTGGTAGGCCGCCTCGCTGACCTGGGAAACGGCCAGGGCGAAATGAGGAGGCTCGTACCCCTTCCCGCTGTTGCGGATCATGCGGAAGAACGCCGCGTCCGGCGTGTCCTCCCGGATCCTCGCCGGGATCTTCAGCGGCTCGTCGTTCAGCAGGACCGACTTGACCTGCCACTGGTGCAGGTGGAAGACCAGGCTGCCTTCGCTGCCGTGGATCGCGATGCGTTCGTCGTGGCGGGAAGCGTTTCCGAAGGTATTTAGCGTGCCGTACGCGTCGTCCCTGAACCGCACGGCCACCACCATGTTGATATCCACGTCCCGCCCGGCCTTGTCCAGGAAAGCGCTCACCTCGAGGGGCTTGAGATCCGTAATCCACAGCGTGGAAGCCACCAGGTGACTGCCCGTATCGAGAAACATGCCGCCGCCCGACAGGACCGGGTCGAGCCGCCACCCGCGCGTGCCGCCCCAGTTCTGCGTGACGTAGGCCACGACGCCGCGCACCTCGCCGATTGCGCCCTTCCGAATCAGCTCCCGGGCGTAGACATGGGGCGCCATGAAATTGCGCTGGTAACTCACCAGCAGGATCCGGCGCTGTTCTTCCGCCTTCCCGATCAGGGCGCGCGTGTGGCCGGACGAGATGGTGAGCGGCTTCTCGACGAGCGCGTGCAGACCTTGATCCAGGGCATAGTCCACCTGCTCGTAGTGAAGGGCGTGGGGAGAACTCACCATGATCGCGTCGAGACGGTGGCTCTCTATCATGTCCCGGTAGTCGGTGAAGTGGGGCACCGGGCGGCCCCATCGGTCCATCAACGCCTGGGCGGCATCTTCCGAGGTATCTGCAACCGCCGCGATTTCGACCGCCCCGTCGGCCAGGATGCGCGGCACGTGGGCGCCTCGCATGTTGCCTCCGCAGCCGATCAGAGCGACGCGCAGACGCTTCTTTGCCATGTCAGGATCTCCGATCTCGTACTGCTTGAATCTTCGTGTTCTTTTCCGCTTCCATGCGTTCCCGCTCCTGGACCAGTTGTTCCTGCAGGGCGTGTACCTGCTGCTGAAACTCGTGGCCCTGCGCCTGGGCCGCCAACGCCTTTATTTTCGATTCGATCATGATCTCCTGTTCCGCGATCTTGGCCTGGTATTCCTTCTCCAGGTCGGCGATCCCCTTACGCTGCTCGTCCGTCAGCTTGCCGCCCTGCTGTGCGTCGGCGGTCTTCTCCATGGCGATTTCCAGTGCGCTTTTCATGATATCTCCGGAATGATGGCGAACGCCGCCCAACGTTGTTGGCGGACGCCGCCGGGTTTCCTGCGTTCAGTTTCCTGCATTCAGTTTCCCGCGTTCAGTTTCCCGCGACCAGGCGGCGGATACGCCGGCCCGTCTGTACTATATATCCGTCGAGCACCAGGTGGCTGGCATAGGCCGAGACCGATACGACGTAGCAGACGATCGGAAAGGACTCAACGGACCCTTTCAGGTACATGGGAACGAGCAGGAACAGCGCGGGCACCAGCAACATGGCCAGCCAGGTATGGGTCCATCCCCTGTGCTTGCCGAGTAGGGGCAGCATGGCGCCGAGTCCCAGCAGGGCCGCCGTCCTGTAATCCCCGATCAAGATAAACCAGATGTCCAGCAGAATCAACAGGCGGTAGAACAGCCGCTGCGATTTACTCTCGGTGTCCACGTCCGGGAAACAGGCCGACAACAACCCGATGGACAGCAGCAGAAGCACCTTTGGCCAGACGTCCAGGGTCCGGTAGGGATCAAGCAGCTCCGTCCACCATAGCCCGGCGGTACAGAGCGCCATGGAGATGAGGGTGGCGACGAAACCACCCCAGACGTGTCCTCTGAAATCGGCCATGGAGTTACCCGGTCGGTTCTGAGCCTTTGGTGGCGGACTTAATCACGACGATGCGACCCATGTTACGCCCATGCGACCCTGGTCACGTCGCCAGGTCATCGAAGTTTTCAAGCGTCATCAGCAACCGGGCGAGGGGAAGGCCGATCACGTTGTAGAAACAGCCCTCCACGCGGGTGATGAGACCGGCGCCCAGGGCATGGGCGCCATAGGACCCCGCCTTGTCCAGGGGCTCGCCCGTATCCACGTACGCGCGGATTTCGGCGTCGGTCAGTTCGCGCATGGAGACGGCCGTCCACTCGTGCGCCGTCACCGCCCGGTCCGTCCGCGGATCCAGCAGGGCAAAGCCCGTGAGCACCCGGTGAGAACGGCCGGCCAGCCTTTGCAGCATGGCGCAGGCGTCCTCCGCATCTTTCGGCTTGCCGATGACCTCGTCCTCGAACAGGACCACCGTGTCCGCGCCAAGCACCAGGCGGCCGCGAGCGTCGACCCGGTCGGCCGCGCTTTTCGCCTTGGCCAATGCAAGCCGTTCCGCGGTACCGGCAGGATCGTCGTCAAAGGAGTACTGTGATTCGTCGACGTCCGGTGGAACGACTTCGAAGGCGATCCCGATCTGCCGGAGCAGGTCGGATCGGCGGGGCGAGGAAGAGGCCAGGACGATTTGCTTCATCGGCGGGACTCGACGGTCAAGGTCACGGGCCCGTCGTTGACCAGTGACACTTCCATGTAGGCGCCGAAACGACCGGTGGCGACCCTGATGCCCTGTTCCCTGAGGCGTTCGACCGCCAGCTCGTAGAGCGGTTCGGCGAGTTCCGGCGGCGCGGCGCTTTCGAAACTGGGCCTGCGGCCCTTGCGGGTATCGCCGAACAGCGTAAACTGGGATATCGCCAGTACTTCACCCCCTACGTCGAGCAGAGAACGGTTCATCTTCCCCTGGTCGTCGCCGAATATCCGGAGTCCGGCGCACTTGTTGACGACGTACTCCACGTCCTCCGGCGCATCGTCCTTCGCAATGCCAAATAGCAGTACGAGACCGGGACCGATTTCACCGGTTACCGCGCCGTCGATTTTGACGGAAGCGCTGGAGACGCGCTGCAAAACGACTTTCATCGATTCAAACTCCCCTTAGATCTTTATCCTCTTCCACCGACCCCGCCGGAACAGGAACCAGGCGATCACCAGGCGGATGCCCCAGTCCAGCGCCGTACCGTACCATACCCCAGGCAACCCCCAGCCCAGATCGATCACCAGCACGTACATCATGCCGATCCGCAGGAAGATCGCGCCGAAGATGCTGATCAGCATGGGACTCACGGTGTCTCCCGCGCCCCGCATGGCGCCGGTATAGATCATCAGCAAAGCCGACGTCGGCAGTTCGAGGGCGGCGATACGC
Organism: Gemmatimonadota bacterium; assembly: GCA_026702745.1. Lineage (NCBI taxonomy): Bacteria > Pseudomonadati > Gemmatimonadota > Gemmatimonadota bacterium. The sequence continues at coordinate 5,584 of JAPPBT010000027.1, read as the reverse complement.
ACGCAGAGCACGGCCAGGTCATACACTTCCGGCGACGGACTGTAGATACCGACGAGCAGGCCGGGTACGGCGACGAATATAAGCCCCAGCGCGCTCATGGCGATCAGGCCGATTCGAGCGGCCTTCTTCACGGCAAGCTCGGCGATTTCGGGACGCTCGGCGCCCAGACTCTGTCCGACCACGGTGGACACGGCCATGGAAAGTCCGAATACGGGCATGAAGGAGACCATCTCCACCCGTATGGTCATGAAATGCGCCGTGAGCGCCGCCGTACCCAGGCTTGTCACGATCCACATGAACGAGAAATAGGCGCATTGCATGACGGACTGTTCACCGAGATTCGGCACGGCGATCCGTATGATGGTCCGCAGGTGCTCGGATCTGATATTCCCAATGTCGCTGCCGCACAGCCTGAATCTCGCGTGACGGCGGAACAGCCTGTACATGAGCAGGACGGCGCCCAGGACGTAGGCCGTGCCGGTAGCCAGGGCCGCGCCCGTTATGCCCAGTTCCGGGAAGGGTCCGATGCCGAAGATCAGCACCCAGTCGGCGAAGATGTTGTACACGTTCATGATACCCGTGATCCACATGGGCGTCTTGGTGTCGCCGGCCGCGCGCAGGATGCCGCTGCTGGTGTAGATGAAAAGGCGCAGCACGCTGAAGGCGAAGACGATGGGCATGTACTCCTGGGCACGTTCGACGACGTCCGGCTCGGTACCCAGGAATACCATGAGATCCTTGCCGAACATCAGGCCCAACGCGGCCACCATCAAGCCGATAGACGTTCCGAGTATGATCCCCTGGCCGGCGGCCTCGCAGGCCGTCTTCTGGTCGCCCCGGCCCAGGTTCCTCGCCACGACGGCCCCCGTTGCCACCCCGATCCCGTAGAAGACGAAAACCACGGTAAAGAGGATCATGGAACTCTGGCCGACGGCGGCGAAAGCCAGCGTTCCGAGGGTGCCGATAAAGATGCTGTCGACGATGTACACCGTCGTGTGCATCAGGTTTTCGAGTATGGCCGGCCATGCGAGGGAAAGTATGGTACGGTTGAGGCGTTTTCTGGAGAGGTCGAGCATGGGGTGTCCGAACGATCGGAGGATAGGAAGAACGGTCCGTGTAAAACGCGATAAATCAGTCACTTACCGGGAAGTGAAACCTCACCATGTTAGTCGTTGAAGTTCCTTGATGTCAAGGGCATATGAGGGCGGCGCGGAAGGAGTACGTACTGATATGCCGAAGGCAACCGTTGCGGCCGTTTAACCTTGCCATTAACCTTGCCATTAACCTTGACGCGCAATGCGCCGAAAGCCATAATGACAGTAGCCATGGAATCTGACATCCGTGATCCCGATCTCGCCAAGGCCGGCGCGGCGCGCATGGCATGGGACGCCCGCCAGATGCCGGTCTTGCGCGCGATAAAAGACCGGTTCGCGCGGGAACAGCCCCTTCGCAACCTGCGCGTCGGCGTTTGCCTGCACATTTCGACCAAGACGGCCAACCTGGTCACGGCGATCAAGGCAGGCGGCGCGGAGCCCATCGTCTGCGCATCCAATCCCTTGAGCACGCAGGACGACGTGGCGGCCAGCCTGGTCGTGCATCACGGGGTGCCCGTATTGGCGATAAGGGGGGAGGACTCCGACACGTTCAGCCGGCACCTGCACACCGTGCTGGATGCGCAGCCGGATCTCCTGCTGGACGACGGGGCCGACCTGGTTATCACGGCGCATCGGGACCACCGCCAACAACTGGGCAAGATCATCGGCGGAACGGAAGAGACGACCACGGGCGTTAACCGGCTTCAAAGCATGGTCCGGAACGGCGACCTGACCTTTCCGGTCATCGCGGTCAACGATTCGAAGACCAAGCATCAATTCGACAACCGGTTTGGCACGGGACAAAGCGCGCTCGACGGCGTCCTCCGGGCCACTAATACGTTGATCGCGGGAAAAACGGTGGTGGTGTGCGGCTACGGCTGGTGCGGACGGGGCGTGGCGTCCCGGGCCAGGGGGCTGGGCGGCCAGGTCATCGTAACGGAGGTGGATCCCGTCGCGGCCCTGGAAGCCGTCATGGAGGGATTCCGGGTACTGCCCATGGCCGAGGCGGCCGCGCTGGGTGACCTGTTCGTCACCGTGACCGGAAACCGCGGGGTCATACGCCGCGATCACCTGGAAGCCATGAAAGACGGCGCCATGCTGGCCAACGCCGGACATTTCGACGTGGAAATCGACGTGCAGGCCCTGGGTGCCCTCGCGGTCGAGCGGCAGTCCCTGCGTCCATGGGTGGAGGAGTACGTCCTGGCGAACGGCCGGAGACTGTATCTCCTCGGTGAGGGACGGCTGGTCAACCTGGTGGCCGGCGAGGGACATCCCGCCGCGGTCATGGACCTGTCCTTCGCCAACCAGGCCCTGGCGGCGGAACACCTGGCAGCCAGGCACGGGGAAATGACACCCGGTGTACACACCCTGCCGGATGAAATCGACCACGAGATCGCCAGCCTGAAGCTCGCGAGCATGGGTATGGCCGTGGACGAGTTGACGCCGGAACAGAGGGCGTACCTGGATTCGTGGCACTGAGCGATAAGTGGCACTGAGCGATAGTGGGCACTGAGCGATAGCGGGAATCAGGAGAAGTTGAAAATGTCTCGGGAGAATCGGGAAAAGCAGCACGCTGAATCGAGTGCGGAAGCGCTCAACAGTCTCCAGATGACCCCCGACGTCATGCTCGAGCTCGCGACCAGGACGGCGGAAATCATTATAGAACGTATCAGGAATCTTCCGGATGAACAGGCCTGGGACGGCGAGTTTAAGCAGGAACTGGAAGATCAGCTCATGGAGGATCCGCCCGAACACGGAAGTCCAGCGCTGGAGGTCCTGGGGAGGGCGGCGAAGGACATACTCCCCCTGGGCGCCCGCCTCGATCACCCCCGATCTTTCGCGTTTATCCCTTCGGCGCCGACCTGGCCCGGCATATTGGCGGACTTCATGGTCTCCGCCTACCAGGTCAACCAGTGTACATGGCTCACATCCAGTGGGGCGAGCCAGATGGAACTGGTCGTTATAGACTGGATCCGACGCTGGCTGGAGTATCCGGACACCGCCGGCGGCCTGATGACTTCCGGAGGCTCCGCGGCCAGCCTGGAAGCCCTGGTCGCGGCTCGGGAATCCGCGGGCGCGCCCGAACGCGGCACGGTCTATATGAGCGACCAGAGCCATAGTGCGCTGGTCCGGGCGGCCAGGATCATGGGCATACGATCCGAAAACGTGCGTTTGATCCCAACCGACGCGCTTTTCCGGATGGACCCGGAAGCGCTGAAGCGAACGGTGGCGGAGGACCGGGCCGCGGGATTAGAACCGGTGGCGGTCTGCGCCAACGCCGGGGCGGCCAGTACGGGCGCGATCGATCCCCTCGATACGATCGCGGATTTCTGCGAGGCGGACGGTATCTGGCTCCACGTCGATGCCGCCTACGGCGGTTTTACGGTCATCACCGAAAAGGGAAAGGATCTCCTGCGCGGGATCGAACGGGCGGACTCCATCGGTCTGGACGCGCACAAGCTGTTCTTTCAACCCTACGAAGCCGGTTGCCTGATGGTGAAGGACTTAGGCGACCTCGAGCGCGCATTCGCCGTACGGCACGATATCCTCCAGGACACGATATGGGGCGCGAACCACCCCAACTTCTCGGACCGGGGCCTGCAACTGAGCCGTTCGGTACGGGCCCTGAAAATCTGGGTGTCCGTGAAGACCTTTGGAATGGCTGCGTTCCGAAACGCCGTATCCAATGGCATGGAACTGGCCGGGCGGGCCGAGGAGCATATTCAGAACAGCGGGACCCTGGAATTGTTGTTGCCGTCGTCGCTCGGCATCGTTTGCTTCCGCGTCAATCCCGACGCTTCAGACCTCGATGAGGATTCGCTCGAGAAGATCAACCGGAAAGTGCTCGCCCGCATCTTCTGGGAGGACCCCGCCCTCATGTCATCGACCCTGTTGCGGGGCAGGTTTACACTGAGGCTCTGCATCGTCAACTACACCACGACCTGGGACGACGTGCGCGAAACCCTGGAAGTCATCGAACGATTCGGAAATGAGGCGATTTCGGAAACAGTCCCGGGTGGCGTGAACCGGGGAAGCAACCATCAGACCAAGTAAAGGACGTCGAGCGTATGATATTGACAAGCGACGAAGTCGCCCAATTCAAAACCCACGGTTACGTGGCCAAACCGGGATTCTTCTCGGACCGGGAGACCCGGGCCTTCCAGGCCGAGATCGATCGTCTCATGGAAGACGGCGCGCTGCGCAACGTCGCCACGGCGGGCGACGGGAAGACGGCGTCCACCACGCAGCGCAATCTGCAACTGTGCCCCATGTACCGGCACAGCGACCTCTTCAGAGCCCTCCCGTTCCAGCCCGACGTGGCCGGTGCCATCTCCCGGTTGATCGGAGATCCCTATATTCTCCACCTGGACCAGGTTTTTCTCAAACCGGGCGGAGACGGCATGGGCACCCACTGGCACCAGGACAACGCCTATTTCAAGATCCGTGATCCGCTCATGGGAACGGCCATGTGGATCGCCGTGCACGACGCCACCGTCGAGAACGGCACCATGCAGGTGATCCCCGGCAGCTACCGGACCCCCTACGAGCACAGCCGGGACCCCTACAGCGACCACCACATCCGCTGTTATCCCCCGGAGGAGCAGGCGGATACCATCGAACTGAAGGCGGGCGGTGCCCTGTTCTTCTGCTACGGCACCGCGCATTGCACCGGCCACAACCAGACGGACCAGTCCCGCGCCGGCATCGCCTTTCATTTTCTGCGCGCGGACTTCGCGCCAGAGCAGCTCATCGCGGACGGCCGAGACTACCGGCCCTATGTCACCGGACCACAGGCGACGGGGGGCGTCGCCGAGTACGGCGTCCGCGTGGACGGCACGTGGGAATCCGAAGTGGAGAAGGCGCTGGAGCACGGCCACACCGTGGGTTGAAACCGCCTCGCCGTCCCGGCGTGAAATCACCTCGCCGACGTCCAGCCAACGGTACCATACCCTGGCTGATGTAGGTGGCCCCGATACCAGCCACCGGCACGCTAGGATCACTCCCCCAGGCTGTTCAGCACGGCGTCCCAGGCCATTTCCGAGGCGATCATCCCGAAATCGGTCGTGCTCTTCAGACGCCTGTTCTCCACCTCGCCCGTCGACGCCGTAAACAGCACGTCCCCGTCCCGCGTCGTGTGAAAGGGCTGGATCGCCCGGGCCATGGACGCGTGGACCTGCCTGCCGATCTGGTTCAGTTCACCCTGGGTCCATTTCTGGTTGGTCACGACCAGCGTCAGCGTGGTATGCCTGCCCACCTGGTCGGGCCTGGATTTCGAGCCTCTGGCGAGGCGCGCTTCCAGCTTGTCGTAGGGATGGCGATGATCCCGCGTGCGGACCCGGCCTTCGCGGTCGACGATATCGCCCAGGGCGTTCACCACGGTGAACACCGCGATCTTCGTCGCGCCGATTTCGCGAAAAGCGCCTCCCTGGCCGACGCCCGCCCAGCGTCCCGCGCCGCGCCGGCCGTAGTAGAACCGGCCCGGTAATGCC
>JAPPBT010000026.1 GCA_026702745.1 Gemmatimonadota bacterium | reverse complement strand
GCGCCTCGACACGATGGTCACGGTCGTGGACGCGGCGAGCTTCCTGCGGGACTACGCCGCCGCCGATGCGCTCCAGGAACGCGGTGAGTCCCTGGGCGAAGATGATCACCGGACGGTAACCGATCTGCTCACCGACCAGATCGAGTTCGCCGACGTCATCGTGCTCAACAAGCTTGATCTCGTGAGCAACGAACAGGCGCTCGAGGTCGAGGCCATCGTGAAAGCGCTCAACCCCGGCGCCGAGATCCTCAGGACGACGCACGGACAGGTCCCGCTCAAACGCGTGCTCGATACGAACCTGTTCGACTACGAGAAGGCGGAGAGTTCCGCCGGCTGGATTCGAGAGCTTCAGGGCGAGCACACGCCGGAGACCGAGGAGTACGGGATCTCGAGCTTCACCTACCGGACGTCGCAGCCCTTCGACGCCGAGAAGCTGTGGGCTTTCCTGCACGACGACGAGAACTGGTACGGCGTGCTCCGCTCGAAGGGCTTCTTCTGGGTCGCCGCGGACCATCGGGTCGCCTACGAATGGGCGCAGGCCGGCGGCGGCAGCACCGTGAAACCCCTGGGGATGTGGTGGGCGGCTATCCCTCGCGAACACTGGGGGCATCCGGAGGATCAGCGACCAGACCGGCAGCCGGGCTGGCATCCCCGCTTCGGCGACCGCGCGCAGCAACTGGTCTTCATCGGACAGCAGATGAACGAGGAGGCGATGCGCGCCCGCCTCGACGCGTGCCTGCTCGACGAACACCTCGCCGCTGCGGACAGCAAGGTCTGGGCAGAGGCACCAAATCCGTTTCCGGAACTTCAAATGGCCGAAGAGCCGGCCTGACCGACTCGGCCTCATTCCTGTCGCAGGAAAAGGAGTGTACATGTTGATTAACACATCGCCCCGTCGCCCGGATCGCGAACGGGTTCGATACATCAAGGAGGCGTTGCGCGAAGCGCTGAGCCTTTCCGATGATATTACAGTCACGGTCACCGAACTGGCGTGCCTCGAAGAAGGTTGTCCGCCCGTCGAAACCGTGATCGGCCTGCTTCGGCCCGATGCGCCACAACTTCAGTGCAAGCTGCACAAACCCATGGACGCCGTTGACGCCGCTGACCTGGTCCGGGTCTGCAGGACATGGGGTTTCGACGCGCCGTCAGCCGTCCCTGAATACCCAGCAAACCCATAAAGGAGAAACCTGATGATCTCGCCGCAAAAAGTACCTGTATCCATCCTCACCGGCTTCCTCGGCTCCGGGAAGACGACCCTGCTCAACCGGATCCTGACCGAGGAGCACGGCAAACGTATCGCCGTCATTGAGAACGAGTACGGAGAGGTCGGTATCGACCAGGCCCTCGTCATCGACGCTGACGAAGAAATCTTCGAGATGTCGAACGGCTGTATCTGCTGTACGGTGCGCGGAGACCTCATTCGCGTGCTCAGCAATCTCATGAAGCGCCGCGACAAGTTCGACTATGTGCTGGTGGAGACCACGGGGCTCGCCGATCCCGGTCCGGTGGCCCAGACTTTCTTCATGGACGACGAAATCCGCGACGAATACGCCCTCGACGGGATCGTCACGCTCGTCGATGCCGCCCACATCGAGCAGCAGCTCGGTCGAAGCGACGAAAGCACCGAGCAAATCGCCTTCGCGGACGTCCTGGTGCTCAACAAGACGGACCTTGTCGACGACGAGGTTCTCGACAGGCTCGAATCGCGGCTCCGGGAAATGAACCGAATGGCCAGAGTCGTGCGCAGCGAGCGGGCGGAGGTTCCCGTCGACACGGTGCTCAACCTCGAAGCCTTCGACCTGGACGATGTGCTTGAGCGTCGTCCCACTTTCCTCGAGCCCGAATACCCCTTCGAATGGACGGGCGTCTATACGCTCGGTGCCGGCCGGTACGAGCTCAGCCTCGCCGAGGGGCCCGATCCGGCCATGTCACTCGTCGTCGTGCCGGACCAGGGCACGGATGACGCCGCCCTCCGTGAAGGCGCGGAGTGGTGTGTGCGCAGGTACGCCGAAACCGCGGAGGACCTTGGTCCGGGCGAAGAGATTCCTGTTGGAAAGCATGTAAACCTCGAGCTCGACTCCTCGGGGCGCAAGTCCTTCTTCCTGGAGGTTGACAGGCAGACGCGGGTCGGCCTCTTCGCCCAGCACACCGCGGATGAATTCGATATCCAACTGAGGAACGCAGACGGCGTGACCATCGCGCATGAGGTCGAGCGCACCTGGGTCGCACAGCATGAGCATGACGACGAAGTGGGCTCGATCGCCATCGAGCATGAGGGCGATGTCGATCCCGACCGGCTCAATATGTGGCTGGGTGAACTGCTCCGCGAACGGGGGGTGGACATCTTCCGGATGAAGGGCTTCATCAGCCTCGCGGGCGAGTCTCGCCGGTTCGTCTTTCAAGGAGTTCATATGCTCTTTGACGGTCAGCCGGATCGCGAATGGGGGGACGATCCCCGACACAATCAACTCGTTTTCATCGGCCGCAACCTCGATGAGCAGGACATGCGGCAAGGGTTCAATGCATGTCTGGTCTGAACGTCGGCAACCCGAGCGGTGTGATTCGCGACGGTTGGTCTGCGTCGGTCGGTGATTACGCCATTGCCGGGGGTTGGATCCTTCGCGGTGAAGCCCTGGTGATCGGTGACTCCGCGGGTAGCGTGTATGCCTTCGACGGCAAGTCCGGCGCGACCCGGTGGACAATTAACGAAGTTCATGAGGGCGGTTTGCTCGCGGTGGCGATCCACCCGGGAGGAACCGCCTTCGCTACGGCCGGGCAGGACGGTCGAGCCTTGATCTGGCGTGCCGCCGAAGGCCAGGCAAGCCAGTCTATCGAAGTCGGAAACAGTTGGGTTGAAAACCTGGCGTGGTCGCCGGACGGCCGGTGGCTGGCGGTCTCCTGCTCCAGGCAGGTATTCGTATATACCGTGGACGGCACGGAGGTCTGGAGATCGGATGCCCATCCCAGCACCGTCAGCGCCATCGCGTGGTCCGGCGCAGATGAGTTGGCGACGGCCTGTTACGGTCGCGTGACGTTCTTCGACGCGTCCAGCGGCGAGTCTCACCAGAAGTTGGAATGGCAAGGGTCCCTGGTGTCCATGGTATTGAGCCCGGACGGGGACATCGTGGCCTGCGGCAGCCAGGACAATTCGGTGCACTTCTGGCGCCGCGACACGGGGAAGGACTCCATGATGTCCGGATACCCGGGCAAGCCGTCGGCCCTGGCTTTCGATGGCACCGGTACCCTCCTTGCCACGGGCGGAGGGGAGACGGTGACGGTCTGGAGCTTTCGGGGACAGGGTCCGGAAGGCACGCGGCCCGGCGTACTGGAATATCATGTTCAACCCATCACGACGCTTTCCTTTGCTCCCGGCGCGATGTGGCTGGCATCGGGAGGCCGCGATGGGGCCGTCGTTGCCTGGTCGCTTCAGCATGACGGCGAAGGTCGTTCCATAGGGAGCGGGTTACTGGCGGATGTCGTTTCCGACGTGTACTGGCGGCCGGACGGGGGTGCCCTCGCCGCGCTCGATGCGCAGGGCGGCGTGACGGTCTGGAGAGTGAAGAACTGGTGAGGCCCGCACGAAGCTTCCGCCGCTGGCTCTATCTCGGCCACCGCTGGCTGGGGATCTCCATGTGCCTGCTCGTGGCCATGTGGTTTTTCTCCGGCGTGGTGATGATGTATGTCGGTTTTCCGTCATTGACACGGGCGGAACGCCTCGTTGCACTGCCGGAACTTGAACAGGACAAACTGCGGGTCGGACCTGGCGAACTATTGCAGCGCCTTGATCCTGCGCAGACCATCGAGGAACTGCGCCTTACCTCCGTGCTTGGACGGCCCGCCTGGCTCATGCGAACGGGTGATGGCACGCACCATGGCCTATTTGCCGACACCGGCGGTGCGATCGGCAAGATAGAAGCAGAAGACGCTCTTCAGGCAAGCCGGGTTTACGCCCACGCAACCGGCCTCTCGTCGGCGCAACCGGCGCTCAAGGCGCTCCTGCTCGTGGACCAGTGGTCCGTGTCCAGCAGCCTCCATCCTCACCGGCCGCTATATTCGGTGGCGCTTAACGATCCAGCGGGCACGGAACTCTATGTCTCCTCGGTGACCGGGGAAGTGGTGCGGGATACCAGCGCGCTGGAACGCGGCTGGAACTGGCTGGGAGCGAATCTTCACTGGATCTACCCGGTACAGCTCCGCCAGCATGTCTCTATCTGGCACTGGGTGATCGTGGTGCTCTCAATCGCCGGCCTGGTATCCATCGTCACCGGCGCGGTTGTCGGCGTCATGCGCCTGAGATTCCGCAGGCGTTACCGCGGCAGCGATGTGACCCCCTACCGGGGCACGCTGAAACTACACCATGTGCTGGGGTTGATTTTCCTGGTACCCCTGACCACCTTCCTGCTCAGCGGCCTCCTGTCGATGAACCCCTGGGGGGTGTTTGACGATGACATTCCCTTCGGCGATCGACTCGCCGCCTACCGAGACACGCCCACCGTCGGCGCCCTCGCCGCCTATCTGGACACGCCCACCATCGGCGCACTCAACGTCGGCGCCACCCAGGTCGGTGCTGGCTCCATCGGTACGTTCCATGTCGATGCGGTCTCCAGCGGCACGACCCATGTCGGTGCGCTCGCCGTCGGCGCCGCTACCGTCCGCGGCCACCTGGCCGGGGTGGTCTTCCCTTCACCCGGTCTCGGACTGGAAATGCCGTCTGGCCGCGGCCTGAAGTTCCCGCCAGAAACGCGCGAACTGGTGTGGCAATGGCTGGGTGGATCACCCTATGCCTATGCCGTCACCGGCGACGGCCGACGCCAATTGCTGACTTCATCGGAGCAGGGAAGTATCGAGGTATCCGTCCTCGCACAGATAAAGAGGGGAATGGCCGGTCACCGGACCGTCTCTATCGAACGGCTTACGGATTACGATCTCTATTATTACTCCCATCACCAGCGGTGGCGTCCACTGCCCGTGTTGCGAGTGCGCTTCGATGATGCCAACGCAACCTGGTACCACATCGACCTCACCACCGGTGAGCTGATCAATCAACTCACGGAGACCGGACGCACGAAACGCTGGCTTTACAACGGTCTTCACAGCCTGGACTTCGGCTTTCTCATCGACAATCGCCCCGTTTGGGACGTGGTGGTGATCGTGCTGTGCAGCGCCGGTTTCCTGTTCTCATCAACCGCCGTCATCGTGTCCTGGCGGCGCCTGCTACGTATCCGTAAACGTCATCGTGCAAGAAAAGCATGAATGCTCAGACCCAACGCATCCGCGAAAAGCTCAGCAGGCACGACGCACTGGCTACGGGCCGAGGCGATGTGCTTGGCCAGGTCATGTGCTGCGAAGGCTGTTGCTGCGGTCAGACAGACAAGGGGTTCCCGTCCTTTCCCCGCGACTGGCTCAAGCAGCAGTGGAAAGAAGAAAAACTGAACAGGTCGGTGCAACTGACGATCTCCGGATGCCTTGGTCCGTGCGACCTGGCCAATGTCTTCTGCGTCATCTCGCCCGGGGGGATGCAGTGGTTTGGCGGCCTCCAGGAACAGTGGCATTACGACCTGCTTCTGGCATGGGCCAAAGCCTCCCGGGATGCGGGTGTGCTGCTCGAATTGCCTGCCGAACTGAACCTCCACCGGTTTGAACGGTTCGCCGTTTCCCACCACCATGAGAATGGAGTTGACCCGGTTTAGTGGACACGTATAACTTCCTGTGTCTATATGAGTGCCACTTTTCCGGGTTCATGGTACCTTTGCGGCGGCCATCCGCCGGCGGATGGCCGGCCTCGTTCGCTCCGGCCACAAGCAAGTAAGCCACTGAATTCGCAGTGCAAGCATCGCTCGTTTGCCATCGAGTGGGAATGATCCCTTGATCCTCCAGGAATACCTCGCCGCCCTGCCCATGGGCGACCTGAAATCCATGGCCGTCACCCTCGGCGTGCAGCCCGGCATGATCTCCCGCGCCCGGCTGATCCGAGAGATCACGGACCAGGTCTTCCAGCCGGGATACATCGATCAGTGCGTGGACGAACTGAACGAAGAAGCCCGGGAGATTCTCCTGGCCATACTGTCGGCCGGAGAGGCGGGCCGTGTCTACGACACGAGAAACCCCTCCAATGACGGGTTGATCGAACAACTCCACGGACTGTTGAATCGGGGGCTTGTGATCGGCCGGCGACCGGCGTACCGCACGGTCGACTTCACGGTGCCGGAAGACCTCCGCGACATGCTGATTCGAAATTTCACGGACCGGCTGGCGGGGTTTTTCTCGACGGAAGCGGGGAAATCGGAAGACGCCGAAAGCCGGGATCTCACCGCGGTCCGAAACGTCTTCGCCCTCGTGAACGGACTGCGCCATAACCCGGCGCGGCTTACGGACCGGGGCATGCCCTACAAACGGGCGCTCGATGCCATGATGGATCGTCAGGAAGCCGCGACGAACGGCTTGCCGGATTCGGCGGAGGAGATCACCGGGCAGATGCGCTTCGTCATGGACTATGCGCAGTGGCGCGGACTGACGTGTGTAGAGGACGGACGCCTTCGCGCCGACTACGAATTCGAATCGTGGCTCGAGCTGCCCACCACCGAAAAACTGGCGAACCTGTTGTCCTTCTGGCACGCACGGGACCGGGTCCGTTCCCCCGCTATATCCGCGCTGCCGGGCATCCTTCAGTTGTGCGTGGGTTTCGCCCAGGTGGACCTGGACCAGATCCTGCGCTGCGTGCTGACCTGTTCGTCTCCCCACGTGCGGACGGATGCCTTCAGTGACGAGGAAAGAGCGGAAATCCTCGCCGCGCTCCGCGAGCTCGAATGGATCGGTCTCCTGCGTCAGTATGACGGCAAGAACGGGGCCGGAGGCGGCCTGGTGATCACGCCGGCGGGACGGCACGTGTTCGGCGGGGAGGGCTGGTCGGACGAGCAGGCCTGGAGCACGCGATTCGTCGTCCAGCCCACCTTCGAGATCATCGCGCCCCGGGACCTGGACTTGAACATCCGGGAAAAACTCGAACGCTTCGCCGACCTCGAAAAGGTCGATCTCACCCTGACCTACCGGGTTACCCGCGATACCATCTATCGGGCCGCCAACACGGACATGTCCGGCGCGGACGTCAACGGTTTCCTGGCGGACCATTCCGAGAAGGACGTGCCGCAGAACGTCGCGTACTCGATCCAGTCGTGGGGCGATGCGTACGGCCAGGTGTACTTCATGGAGACCTTCCTCCTCCGGACCGCCAGCGCAGAAATCGCCAGCCACATCAAGGCCCACGGGGAACTCGCGCCATATATCAAGGGCGAGGTAGCGCCCGACGCGCTTATCGTGGAACGCAAGATGTACCGGGAGCTGATGGACCTGCTTCAGAAACAGGGTTACATGCCGAGATCGGGGATCGTCGGACCCGCGGAGGCCGTTTCGGGTCCCAACGCCGGAGATGCGGTACAGCGTGCCCGGCCCGGCAGTGGGAACGGCCTGCGTTCAGACCCAAAAGAACCGCGGGAGCATAGCGGTCAACCTGGCCGAAGCGATCATTCCGAGCGAGGCGGCCATTCCGACCGAAGCGTTCATTCCGATCGAAGCGATCATTCCGACCGAAACGATCCTCCCGCGGACGGCGCGCAGCCTGCACCCCCTGAATCCGAACAAAAGCCGGTCCTCGGATTCGGGGACTGCCTGCCCGGCTATCAGCTGCACAGGGGATCGAGCGGGGCCGACCGGAACGCACCGCACATCGAGCAGGCCGCCAACCTGCAGTACCTGTCCCCCGGGCAGACCGAAGAACTCCTGGAAATGGCGGTGAAGAACAACCACCGGGCCGTCATCGAATACTACCTGGGCAACCGAAGCCGCAGCTTCCTGCACCGGATCAAGCCCATCCGCATCGAACGGACCCGGGGCACGCCCTTCATCGAGGCGCACCGCATACCCGAGGGCGACGTGCACGCCTTCAAGATCGCGAACATCCGGGCGATCCGGATCGTATACGAGTACGAGGAACAGGCAGGCGGCAGCTGAACGGCCGCCGGCCGGAGGATCAACCATGCATACCACGCTGATCGACGCACACACGCTGAACCGCCATCACCAGGACCCGGACTGGCGCGTGATCGACGCCCGGTTTTCCCTGGCCGACGCGGGGCAGGGCGCTCGTGAGTACGGTGAAGGCCACGTGCCCGGCGCCCTGTACGCCCACCTGGACGACGATCTGTCCGGTCCTATCGTGCGTGGAGTGACCGGTCGGCATCCGCTGCCATCGGTAGACCGGGCCGCCGAGGTCTTCTCGCGGTTAGGGATCGACGGAAGCGTGCAGGTCGCGGTTTACGACGGTGCGGGCGGTTCGGTGGCCGGGCGGGTGTGGTGGATGCTCCGCTGGCTGGGCCACGACGCCGTCGCCGTAGTGGACGGCGGCTGGCCGGCCTGGACCGGGGCGGGACTGCCGGTTACGCAGGAAGTAGGGGAAGTGGCGCCGCGCACCTTCGTGCCCAACGTCCGAGCACACCTGGTCACCGACGTGGACGGCGTCGACCGACACCGGAAGGACGCGGACTGGGCCGTCCTGGACGCCCGCACGCCGGAACGATTCCGCGGCGAACAAGAGCCCATCGATCCCGTAGCCGGCCATATCCCGGGCGCCACATGCGCGACTTTCGATGCGAACCTGGGGGAAGACGGACGCTTTCGCTCGCCGGAGGAACTAAAGCAGAGATTTGAAGAGTTATTCGGCGGGGTGCCGGCCGACCGCGCTATAAACTACTGCGGATCGGGCGTATCGGCCTGCCACAACCTGCTCGCTATCGCCCACGCGGGCCTGGGCGATGCCGTACTTTACCCCGGTTCCTGGAGCGAATGGATTACCGACGAGGACCGGCCGATTGGGACGGGTGAGGGTTGAGGTACCTAAACCCCATTAACAACAGCCAAGGACTTAAACGATGTATCTTCTACATCACCACTCAGTACCTTGGTTGAAGACAGAAACAAGCTCTGATACGTCTCTATTTAATAGCCCTGCATATTCTTGAAGTACATTCTCATAGCTAGTTTTCATGCTTTTTAAATCACCACCAATGATATAAAAAAGTAGTTGTCTTGCTACTTTCTGCTGAGTAGGTCCGCCGATCATACGTTGGTTTGTTTTGTCCCAGAGTAAACCAACCCATGGTGAATTTGATATTTCCATTGAGACCCCGGAAATCCGTTTAATCGCTTCGTCTTCCGACAGACCAGTTTCCTTTGCTTTTCTAACCACATGTGCAACAATAATCAAACCAATAGGCCGGAATAGTAGGTGTCCCCCTTCTCTATGTCGATAGAGTTTGGCAGTATTGTCACCCGTTTGACTCTCTAGTACACTTCTCAACGGGTTAAAATGCTCTGCCATACGGTCCCAGAATTCCACACAGTTACCGTAAAACTCGGATATGACGTCATCCGAAGGTCGAAGACGTTTGAATTCATTCCACTTTCGACCTTCAAGTCGGAACAAGATGTCCAACACATCATAAAGCGTAATTATGGTTGTGAAACTTCTGTTGTCCCGTACTCCTATTGCTTTTGTTTTTACTAGCGAAACTTTCTCATGAAACAAGGGATGGTTCTCGACCAGTTCTCTAGTCGCTATAGCAACTATATCATCTTCATCTAGAGCAACTATATCACTTTTACTAACAGGTTTGGCATAGCGATTTAGTGTTGTAAATAACCGTCGGGTTCTCTCCATGCCTTCAGCATCATTACGATGTGCAACAAATATAGCACTTACTTCCTCTTCTTTGAACTGTACGTTCTTATTTAGAGTCTGACGTATGCCCATAACTCGGTGCTGTCCATCGATTGCATATAGTTTCTGAGTACCATCAAACCTTAGAAACCCAACAATCCCATCGTACTCTTCGGGTATCTCATCACCAACATACTGAGGGTTCGTACCTATAGCTAGTTCATACCAGTCTGGGGATCCACCATATACACCTACGACTATTGAGTTAAAAAAACGTTGAGGTTGGTTCAATATGTAATCAGAAATTTGTTTCGCTCTATTTGTAATCTGACGTTGTATCATGTCTTTTAATACATTGCTTGTATGTATTTCTTCTGCAATGTCTATCATACCAACTACTTGTTCAAATCTCAAAATAGTCACGTAGTATACCCAGTCTCCCATATGAGCTTTAAGGGCTGGTATAATAAGCTCTCTATTCTTTTTCATCAGAATGCCCCAATCACGCGACGTATTCTAGCAGGAAATTGATCATTGCAAGGTGGTAAATACGCATTAATTAGTTCCTCCTCTATTTTGTTGATTTGTTCCGCTTCCCTTATAACGGAACAACAGAAATACAAATACCCCCGATACATTCTAAGTAGTCGAACGATTTTCGGACGTCTAGAATCATTGTTCTGTTCGACAAAGTACTCGCTAAACCTCTCGCGAAGAGTTCGTTCAGTTTTACCTATGTACATCAGATATGAACATGCAGGATGTGAAACGAGTCCCGGTCGAATTACGAAACTATAGATACCAGGACTGCTAGGTATGTTTTCTATTTGGTCGTTCTTAAATGGATGCGTGACCCAAGAAAAGGGTTCTTGCAATTCACATGCCTTCCACTGGCGGGGCCAAAGATAGAAACAACGATGATGAGCTTTAAGTTGATTCTGTTCCTCAATAAGGTCTGTGTCTCTCATTCAGTTTACTCAATCCAGAATAACGCTCTAAGTAAATGGGGATTTAACTGAAACTGCTTATGATCCCGCTGTGGTATTAGAAATAGAAGTTTAGAAATGAGTGAATTGAGCCGTGCAAGATCATACATTCTGGCAGTTCATTGCACAAAGGTCGGCTCATTGTCTAAGCCTTCTCAGTATCTATATCTTTTGGGCTTTTATTAGCTTGATGGAATCGCTAGCTGTTTCGTAGTGATCTGAAAGAAAGTACGAAAACCATCTCTCAAGTACTTGGAGTACGTCACGAGGATTGTATTTACCTTCCTCAATTCCGACTGCCGTCAAAATCGCATGCAGTTCTGTTTCCGAAACTTGACCTTCACTATCGATTTGACGAATAACCCGGTCAATTAGTGGGGACTGAGCAATAGTAGCTGCTACAATTGCACGAAACCCGTCTTCATCTAAACCTGGGAGAGCTCCAATAACTAAAAGTTCATCTTTCATTGTATTCAACGCGGATCGGATGACATCCAGATTTCCGCAATAGACACTATAAAGTTCCTCAGGATTTCTTGACTTTGGAACCCAGTTGGGTGGTAGTGGTTTCAATGCTGAGATCATCTGGGCATTGGTAAAATCCACTGACGATTCTTTTAGCTTCTTGAGTAAGTGCTCTAGCCTCGCGTGGTGTGCTGCCGTTACTTTTACCGCTCCAGACATCAATGAACTTTCAAATTCTTTCATACGGTCTGAATTACGCGAAACCGTTGTTAGTAATTCTAGATTTGCAGGGGTTTTCCAGCCAAGAGCAGTTAGGGTAACATTCGCAGAGCCAACCAAACATTCGTCGTCGACTGCAAAATACTTCGCATGAAGATCCTGCCGAACGAACAATGGAATCCCATGCGACACAGTGAGATCGTAAACAGCTAAATCTGAAACGCCACTGAGCAGATCCGATGGCCGCCACCTAGTAACCACGGTTGTTTCTATATCAGTCGGAATAACGTCTATCAACCGTATCAGTGCTTCAGAGCGGATAAACGGAGCGGCTATCAATACGTTGTATTTAGCTCCATTTAGTATTGAGGATACTTCGTCGCCTAGTTTCATCTACTGTTCTATAACATCTAGAAATTTACGAGCTTCTCTGCCCCAATCCATGCGAACATCGCTGATTGTTTCCTTCATACCCGCAGGGGCTTTATCTTCGTATCTTGCCCAAGCACACAACAACATGCGAAGGGTGAATTCAGCTATATTTAAACGTTTAGCCAATTCTCCTACTTCCTGTACTTCGTTTTCAGTTCTCAAGACATCGATCAGGTGTTCATGTACAGGATGTCTATCATTTAGCCATACTTCGATCACGTCACTTACCGACTCCACAGTAAAGAAAGCATCCTTATGATCCAATGTAACTCCCTTTATGAGTACACGACGACCGCTAGAAACTGTTTTATGTGCAGTTTCTGTAGCGGTATGCTCATCGACTTTAAACTTAGCAATGGACTGTGCAATCTGATGTATTTTCTCTTCGTCAGTCGTTTTTGGCGCTAGATCACTATCGCCAGTCTCCCCCTGTTCTGCCTGTTCATTTATTACCTTAGTAGCAACATCCTCTATTTCTTCTTCCGTCGTAGGATGGCGTGAAGTCCCGGTACCTTTCCGTATTTTCCCACGCTCACGTCTCATCCTTCTAATTTGGTCATCGATCCAAGTCCAGATCTCAAATAAGTGATGTCGGGGATCGGATTCTAACTCTAATCGTTCTAGTAACAAACTATATGTTTCATTGGAGGCCGCCATCTCCTCCCATTCGAAACCAGCTCCCTCCGTAAAAATGTGTGCGTGTTGTTTGTTATTTACAACACCGAATATCTCGTCGAGAATAGGATCAAATTCCACTTCTACGGACCACCAACGTTCCTCTGGTTCATAGTTGTTCACCCAGTCCAAACTGAGTTCAAGTTCTCTATTAGCGCGAACAATTGAGATTCCTTTGTTTCGATCCGCATGCTTACCCCACGGAGACTTACCTGGACTTGTGTATGACTGTGGCCACTTTACTTGGGACAGTGATTCATTTATTGCGTCCGGTGAAGCTAGAGTACAACGCACATGTACCGTTCCCTGAGTATCATCGACCGGAATTGTCCATTTTCTCTCGTTGAACAGTTGAAACATTGGTCGATCTTGAAACGGTTTAGGTGTCGAAGATGGTGCCATCAAGTAGAGAGGATCATTTGGCTGACAGTCGAACCTACTTTGGCAATCCAACTGTTGGTCACCAGAAGCAAGGACCAAGCTGATTTGTACCTGATTCGTCGCCAGGAACTTTCGATAAATCCGTCCGCAAAGGTCCGCCGTTCGCGTAAGGGTTTTTACCCCGCCCATCCACCTTACTCGATCAAGGGTACTCCAAACTACAAGGGTACCGGTTTGTGATAGGGAATTCTGAACAACATTACGCCACCGATCGGGGACGATCTGAGACGTTGGTTCTGGAACGTCCTGCCTGCCATTTCCCTTAATATCGTCCAGGTCCAAGTAACAATGGATCGCATTGTCTGGTCCGTTCTGCCAGGTCCATATGTCAACTCGTCGACACTGTGAGATGGAAGATTGTGGGAGCCCTACACCGAAACGTCCGATCCCTCTTTTGCGACGATCAGTTCGTGTCCCGTCACCAAATTTCAGGGCGCGCCTAAGGGTAGTTTGGTCCATTCCTTCGCCATTATCGGATACCGCAATTTCACTGATTCGAGCTCTGGAATATGATACATTTGGATCTGGTGGCTTCTCAACAGCTATAATCTCAATTAAATCAGCTTTAGCCTCAACTGAGTTGTCGATTAATTCAGCTAACGCGTGATCCGTGTTCTTATATCCACTATCGCGCATTGCCTCGATAGTTAGGTTTGCTGAGACAATTAAAAAATCCAACTCCTGTTGAATAGACTGAGATTCAACTACGTGGCTTTCCATACATCCTCCCAATTCATAAAGGCTTCTGCTACGTCTCCAAAACCAGGTAATGATGTATCGACAACAGTTACGACCTCACAATTTTCCGTACCACCAGCTTTCGGTCCACGAATAATACGACCCACCATCTGACTATATAAGACCAGTGATTTCGTCGGTCTCGCGATAAGTGCTGCACTAGCGGATGGTGCGTCAAAACCTGTAGTTAATACACCGAAGTTTATTAAAATCCGAGAGGGGCCTCCTACACGTTTGAAGCGCTGTATGATTACATCCCGTTCAACGACATGAGTTCCGCCTGTAACCACGTCTGCATTAAGACCAACACCTCGACATATACTTGTTAAAAGCACCGCATTACTTACGGAAGCAGCATATACCAAGATTCTTGAATGGTTGTCAGACAAGTTAATTAGTCTTTGAACTATTCGAAGGTTACGACCCTCGTCTTCACCTAGACGATTGGCTATCGCGTCTGGTAAATCCAATGCCTGTTTAATATCAGCAACGTCATGATCAGATAGTCGAAGCCCAGGTTCCACATTTAATAATGAGAAACTAACTTTGGCCAAGTAACGATCGTCTGTAAGTTTCTTTATGGGATTTGCACCCTCAACTTCAATAGTTACTTTGTTTCCAAAAAACAGATCTGCGACAATCGCATCTTGCTCAGGATCACCCCAAGTGCGCCCTGGTGTCGCACTTAAACCAAGCAGCGGTGTCTTCGAACCGCGTGTCGTCACGGTCTCAACAATGTCCATATAAGTGTTTGCCACCGCCTGATGAGCCTCATCGAAAACTACAAAGGTAGTTCTGTCACCGAGATCCCAAAGCTGTTTACGATTTAACCCGTAAGAATGTAGCTTTGCCAAACCCGCGAAAACAACACCATCTGTGACTTCTCCAATTGGTGGATCATAATTGGACCAGAACCGTATACATTCAACCTCTCGATCTCCTACGACATTCCACAAACTCATAAACTCAATCGCCGCCTGTTCGAGTAGTTCTCGAGTTACTGCCAACCACAAAACAAGACCTGAAGAACGGTTTCTAAGGTGGGATGCAACAACGCTCATCGCGGTTCTAGTTTTGCCAACACCGGTCGGTAAATGTAACATTACACGTCCATCTTCGATGTATAGGTATTTTTCTACTGACGCTGCAGCTCGTTTCTGATGCGGAAACAGTCCTCTATTGGGTCGTACGGTTACAGATGCTGCAGTTTCGTCTGTGTATGCTTCAGGTGTTGTCGGTACTCCGAAAAAGCCCAAAATCGCACGCCGTACCGCTGGTTCTAGGGTTTCCACCGACAGTAAGCGATCAATTCCGGTATCAGTTCGAGCTTCCAATTCTGCTATTTTCAATTCTGGCAGTACTTCAATTAACACCTTACGGCGTTCGAGATCGTCAACCGCGAGTTCTACCGAGAATGCTTTACCAAGTGTATCATCTCTATTCGTGCCAATTAACCTTTCAGGATCGACAGCTTTGATTAGATCCAGAACACCTGGTGGCAAGAGGCTCGCGGCAGCATAATCATCCAGTTTTGCAAAAACTTGCGCAGGCCTATATCCAGGGGATTCCACATTTGATAGTTTTATCATTTGTGACACGCTAGACACACCTTGGATTTTCCATACAAATCATCGATGTCTATTGGCTCCGCATCCGGCCGGAGTGGATTCACTTGACGAACTTCACACATTCGTTCAAGTCGCCTTTGGTGGTCTTCTTTGATCTGCGCGATACGCTCTGGTCTTGACAGATCATCTAACGACTCGCCTTGACTCCATGTAAACGGCGAACCGTGGTCCATCGCAGTCTTTTCGTACTGCTTGGCTTCCTCAAAGTAATCAGGATGGCGTTCCATGAGTCGTACCCACTCGATCTTCTGCTGGTAGAAACAGAATGTACACCCGCTGCGTGTTCTCCACTCATAGTATGCGGGAAGTCCGAGCCCAACCCCATCGAGGATCTCCAATACACCTGGTTTATCTATACCGGCATCTTTGAAGGGTAGTTTAACGATCAAATTCTCGTGTTTGGATGAATACCCCTCCCGGTATTGTTCATCCGATCGTATGGCAACATAACTGCAGATTGTCGTGCCGGCGTCTAGCGATGGCTTTATCCATTGCTCAAAAGGACGTAACTTTAATTGGCGGGTACACCAGCGGGTTTGAGGTGACGGCAGGAAATCGTTGTATTGTTTAAGCCAGAAATCGAAGTCGCGATCTGGGTTAAGCCGTACGATGGGCTTGCCAAGAAATCCTTCCAGCTTAACCAGGAATTCATACACCTCAGGGAGTTCCTTGCCGGTATCGGTGAAGAAGTACTCGATATCGAGATCTGGGTGATTCTGCCGCATGAATACGGCTAGTGCGGCGCTATCCCGGCCGCCAGACAAACCGAGTACATGTCGAATCTCGTTTTCTGCCTTCACGACACTTCTTTCCTTTTTTTTGGTTTCATCATTTGTCTTGAATCACCACTGGGATCAAGCCGTTTCGACATCAAACTCGCAAGTGCGGCAAGGATAACGTTTCTCCGTTTCTCTCCACTTTCATCCAGAACTTGATCGATGCGATCGATGAGTTGCCCTACTTCGGACTCGTCCATATCGGAGACATCGAATTCATCATGAAGAGGCATCCCACGGCGACTTATGTCAACGACAACTGCCATTGAATGTCTCTTGTCGCGGCGACCTTTAACCCGGGCAAAAGCCTCAGTATGGACGAACTGCTCCGCCAATTCGGCAAGTTGTAACGCAGCTTTATCTACGTCGGAATCGACCCAGTTCCGTGTCGGTTTATTGACTGCCATTCCGGCGATATCCTCTATCTCAGCATTCTTGCCATGGAATCTCGCGAGTCGAATGATAAAGGCCTCCAAACGATGATCTCCGCTGACTTCGCGTATGTTTTCGGCACGGTCGCGCAATTCGGAGAGCATGGACGTCGAAGTATTGGGCACACGAAGTTCGCCAAGAAGCAAATCTCGAAGACGATTCAGCATCGTGGGATACGCAAGCTTTAGCTCCCGCAACCCCTCACCCACAAGATTCGCAGCCTGCCGTCCAGTGGGACCTTCACTTGTATCAACGCCATCGTCATCGACACTAGGTATGTCGTCGAAGATTAGTCTGTTCGGGTCATTAGCTAATTTGAACAACTGTCTTATGCGTTTGGCGTTTGATGAGAGTTGCTGGGTTCTACCGACCCACTGAGGTAACTGATCATATATCGCCACCAGGCCACGAGCTACATCCAGGGGTTCAAGATGGGTCAGTGGGTTTTCTTCATCCAGTTCGCGAACGACCTGAGCTAAATCGGCAAGGAGGGCGCGCGAAGTATCTGAGAGTTCCATCCATCGTAGCTGTATATCTGCTGGATCTCTAACAAGAAAATCCACATCGAGTTCGGAGATTTTAACCTGAAATAACCCATCGCGGTAAAGTGCCAGATTACGCTGATTCGAAATGTAGAAAGCGACGGAAAGCACCGGCAACAATCCTTCCTTTATACCGAATGGTGGTCGTCGCCATACTTCATAAATCTCTTCCACGGTGACTCCCCGATGTGCGTTTGCCGTCAATAAACTCAATGCTGCATTCCAGGCCGGCCACAAGCGACCCGGATCGTCGCTGTCGTTACTCGGAGCCACAAATCGCCAACCATCAATCGTCTCATGGTACAAACCGGTAGCATCCAACACCGACGCAAAAAGCCCACCTTCCGCAGGGTACCCTTCAATGCCTAGTCGGGTTTTGCCTTCATTGGCTACCATGAGACGAATAAGGATGTTTCTTGCAGCAACAGCGCTACTGGATGATTTCGTACGACCAAGGAGTTCGTTAAATATGCGAGGAGCATAGTTGAAACGACTGTCAGCTAGACTTGATGCGACCATGTTTAGCCTGGAGTATGGAAGCTCGACAGGTACAGCGCCATTACGATACCACAGTGCACCGTTAAACGCTTGATCAAACGAATCAGACAAACGATTCTGCAATTCGTCTATATGCGCTTGAACTTCCATCCGTGCGACCCGGTCTCCCTGGAGTTCGGGCATCTGGTCCCGGACCCATTCTAATGCCACGAGTTCGCGCAACTGTGTAGGGATTCCACCACTGTGCTGGGAAAGACCTACGACGATGTCCCAATCCCTTGATTGTTGAACGATCTCTTCACAAACTTTTTCAGCCAACTCCTCTGACTCTGATTGGGTTGCGATTGCCAGAATAAAACATCCAATCGCGCCATTCCTAGGCTGATACTCACGAGTCGCGCAGTCCGCTTCAGCTAAAGGCAAAACTGTGGTATCGAACCATCGCAAGGCACCGGTTTCGTGATAGTGACGTTTCGCAATGATGGGTTGAAATTCGAACTGTTTTCTAAATACTGACGCATTCATCTCCCCAATGTTCTGGTGAGCGTTTTCTACGGCAGTATCAATGTCGAAATCACTACCTTCGTATATGGAGAACGAATCCGCAAACTTTCGATAGATGACAAACGACCATCTATCTAGATCTTCCAGTTTGTTCTCGATTTCGGCAATATAATCTGGAAATACAAGCTTCAGCAGTTCAAGACTTCCGCCCAATGCGGACCGGTCCTGGAACATACCGATTACTGCCAGCACTTTGAGGATGCGTAGATGCACGTCGTCGCCACCGACTGCTTCGCATCGCTCAATAACCTCAGCAGCAAGGGCCCAACGATGTCCGTCGGGTGATGCCAGGATGGATGGCTCAAGATTAACCCTTAGGTAGTCCCAAAGCCTGTCGGGTTCGTAGACAGCTTGATGTTCAGCGTTTCTCAGGAAATCATGGAAACCGAACGGCTCAGCGGAATTGAGAAACGCAAATATACTGCGTTGATTCTGGCCATAACGTCGGCGTGATATGGGACCTAACAGACAGGCGACTATAGGATGCAGGGGCCAACATTTTTCGAGCGTCTGCTCGAAGTCAGGTATCGTATCTCGTTTTACCAGGGCTGCTGTATTTGCTGCAAGAATCCTCGCAGTGACGGGTCTGTGGTCGCATTCGATTGCACGACTGATCAGGTCTATTTGTTCATCGAGGTCAACGTTAACCGCAAGGTCAACGAATCGTCCTTGGATTTTGGACCACTCGTCGCGTGATTCTCGGGTAAGCCGGTGGGCATACTCCTCGAATGCTTGATGCAGGATACCAACGACGATGAGCCGTTTACCACTCCTGGAAGCCCGTTCTGCAAGTTCCTGAAACAGAAAAAGATCCGTATTGTCGTTCGCGGCGCCCTCAAGGAATTTCCCCATCTCATCGATAAAAACAAGTAGGCCACCGTAACTGCGTCGGTCACTTTCGGCTATTTCTTCAATCGTGTCGAGGACAGTTCCATCGGTCCAATTCTCTGTCTTAGGACTGGTGGTCAGTTTACTTGACCAAATTGCTTCTCCGATTACCTGTGCCGGGCGATCTCGGCGACCGACGACCGGTAAAACACGCCAGCCTCTGGTCCGAGGTTTTAGCGTTCTTCGAATTTTCTCATATGTTCGCTCACCAAGAATCTGCTTAGTATGATCCGAGTTACGCTGCTTTCTCTTAAGTGCCGCAGAAAGTGCAACTACCAGACTGGATTTTCCACTGCCGTAGGGACCTGTCCAGGTGAACGCACCCTGACCGTTCTCATCAATGTGCTCCACCATAGTTTCTAGAATTCCGGCATACGACCTGGGGCAGACGAATCCTTCCAACGCCGCTGGATTACCGATATCCGTGTCGATGCGGATCGAACGTTGAAACCGTCTTGATATACGCACCTGATCGGCGAGTGCCATTAGTCGGATTCCTTTAAACTAAGTTCCATAGTCTAACCTGATAAAATCGGATCCGTCGATCCCATCGAATTCGAAATCCCGCACGATCTGCTTCAGACCGGCTGTTTCTGACCAGGTGTACCGACCTTTACTTGAATCCTCGAGAGCATACAGACGATCCGCCATGTCGTTTTCATCCAATTGAAAAACCCGACCTGGACTTCCCGGTTCGTGGGCAAGTGCTTCGAACGAAAGCGTTCGCGCTGAAGGTGAGTGGCTTCTCCAGAATTCGGTAACTGCAAAGGTGAATACGCCGGACCCTAGAGATGGTTTACGTCCACGAACGAACCTAAGACCATGGTGATCTTCACGAGATCTGATTAAACCGAGTTCCGTGAGCGGTGATTCCAGACTATCCTCGAGGCTAGCATTGCCTTTCGGTCCATGAGCGACATAGGTTCGTACGAAACACGCTACGTCATTCTTGATCGTAGCCTGGGAAGCTCGGGTCCATCCACGGTCATAAGCAAGTGCTGCAATGTTTCTAACAAATATGTCGCGATGAAAGGTTAGTGCAGGATAGTAGTTAAACGCCCAATACCAGGATGTCTTAGCCGGATGACTGCATAGTTTCCAGTGAATCAGCCATGCTGTATTCGGGTTCTCCATAAAGGGGTCTAAACCATCTTCGTCATCGAACAATACGTGTCCGAATGTTGTGGTGATTGGACGACCCGGGTTTTCTTTGATGACGCCTGCTGCATTCGCCCAGTGACGCATTGAGGCGACCATGTTCTTTCCGACTCCAAATCGGGCGATAGCGTCATCTGCAGAAAACACCGAAACATCATCTTCGGTGTCCTCGGCCATTTTGACGGCATCGTAGGCCTTCTTCAGCCAGCCATACCTTAGCGGGAACGTTTCGTGCCCGGACAGTTGGGGCCTGTAACCCTTTTCGTAGAGCGGGCCTCTATTCATTTGTGATTGTCAATAGGTGGGGTTTACATTGGGTCCAGTCTACTAACTACACAGACTGTTAGGATCGAATTCATGGGCGATTTGTAGCAAATTGACAATACATATGTGTTGTAGTATATAGTATTATACACAGTCAATTTACTAGAACAATCTAATTCCGAATTGTAACTACATAAAGCGATGTTTTGTCGGTTTGTTTCTGACTCAGCATAGTAACCCGGCATGCAAAACTCCGACACCATATACACTGACTACCAAGCAACCACCCCGGTAGACCCGCGGGTCCTAGCACGGATGGTCCCATTTTGGGGCGAATCATTCGGAAACCCGCATTCTAGCGATCATGTCATCGGTTGGCACGCCGATTCGGCAGTCAAAGACGCTGCAGGCTCTATTGCTTCTATGATAGGGTCCGATGAGAACGAAATCGTCTTTACTTCAGGTGCGACGGAAGCGAACAACCTGGCCCTTTTGGGATTAGCACGCCACGATGCAAATACGCGTCGACGAATCCTTGTCAGTGCGATCGAACACAAATGTGTTTTGGGCGCCGCTAGAGAGCTGTCTATGAATGAGGGAATTACAGTCGAGACTGTATCGGTAGACGGTGATGGATACCTCGACCTCGCCGAACTCGAAGAACGGATCGCAAATGATGTTCTGCTAGTTTCTGTAATGGCGGTTAACAACGAGGTGGGGACGATACAGGACGTTCAGTCGATCTGCGATAAAGCTAAATCTTACGGTGCTCTGTTTCACTGCGATGCCGCACAGGCACCCTGTGCTATGAATCTAGAGAACTTAGCCACCATTACTGATCTCATCAGCCTATCCGGACATAAGATGTACGGACCACAGGGCATTGGTGCGCTGTACATTAATCGGGAATTACATGACCGTATTGAACCCTTGCTTTATGGTGGAGGGCAGCAGGATGGTATCCGGTCCGGAACAGTTCCATTACCTCTTTGCATAGGCATGGCCGCGGCATCGGAGTTAATTATAGCCGAAGGTTGTGAAGAACGTAATCGAATTGCTCACCAAAGGGATATGTTCATCGCACTTTTACTAGAGGCCGGACTTACCATTGAAGTTAACGGCCCTACTAGCGACCAACGACATCCTGGAAACGCAAACATAAGGTTTGATGGATTCGACGCCCGTGATATCATTGCCTCCTTACAGCCGAAACTAGCTGCATCAACGGGCGCTGCTTGTTCTTCGGGCATTCCTGAGCCGTCCCATGTCCTTCGTGCAATGGGCCTGACTGCCGAACAAAGCGAAGCCTCTATCCGGTTCAGTTTCGGACGATTTACATCAGAAGACGATATTGAAAGTGCCGCGAATCTTGTCGTAATTGCCCTTGCTAATCTCTCCACTAAGAACATTTCCTGATCTCATTCTCTACTGATTTTGTTAACTTCTGAAGAGTTTTACTACAATCGCCGAGGCGTTTAATCGACAGGACTCGTTGCGATGCTATTGTCCGTGCAACACCGAACACGTGGCGTCTTGATTCTCATCGCTCCTCAGTAAGATCTGTCAACATCTCTTCCAGTTGTTCGCGCGTGAACCACTTCCCGCGAACCATGACACCTATCGGTCGCCTGAGCCGAGTTACGTCCTCAAGGGGATTCTCCTCAATCAGAAGGAGATCAGCACGGGATCCTGTAGTAATCGAGCCGAATTCATTTTGCTTACCTAAGAACCAAGCCGGTACAACTGTGGCCGAGCGTATCGCCTCGTACGGTGTCAGACCACTATCGACAAGCAACTCCAACTCATAGTGGAGAGATGATCCCGGTGTGACTAACGACAACCCCATAGCGTCTGTTCCGGCCATCAGGGGCACCCCCGCCCGATGTAGCGCGTTGGCTACTTTTTTCATGAAATCCGTATAACGATATCCAGGTGGTCCAGTCCTTTGCGCTACCCGACTCCATATCTCCCGTGTTTCACCGTTCAAATACGCGATCATGGGATCTTCTGTAAGCCTTGATCTTCCGGGACCACCGATGGCCTCGTACGCCACCAGTGTTGACTGCACAGGGATATCCGCGTCGTAGACTCGCTCTGCAAGACGTTCAATTCCGCCATCACTACTCCGCCACGCGATCGGTACCCAGAAAGTTAGACCGGCGACAACGACCACAAGGCTGGAAACGGACGCCAGCGTGGCTTGGCAGTTTGAGAGGATAGGCGTGCCCGTGTCGCGCCACATCGTTGCGGTCAGTATCAACATGATCACCGAAGCGGCAGCCAGAACGAAGATCAGTAATGTAAACGCCAGACGCAGTGCGGTGCTTTCAAAAAGAGGACCACCGGGTAAGAACAAGGCCGCACTGACACCTGCGAGCAAGCCGGCTAGCCACGCTAAGGTAGAGTAACGGCGAATACGTGTGAGTCTGCGTGGAGGCGGCGGCGCCGTCGACCGAAACCTCCGAGTTATTGCCGCAATACCGTTCGTCAAGACGATGATGGTCAGAAAGACTAATCCCGCTGCCGTAGCAGTCAGCCACGCTAGGTTGCTGGCCAGTGGTAAGAAGTGAATATTCGACAACATGCCCAGGTGTGCTAAGGGTTGCCTGGCCAGAAGAAGAGTCTCCAAATCAAGGTTAACCGGGGCGTGACCCACGAGTGGGATACCGACCTCGCGCGCCATGTCATTCATCTTAAGATAGGCCTCACGAGACAAGCCAGTCGTCGTGAGGAAACCCGCTTCAGGCGTCCACACTTCGTGGAATTTGATGACATCATAGCCAGCACGAAGCTGAGCGGAAATTTCCTGCACGACTTCTTCCACGGTGTTCACGCGAGGTTCGTTGATGAACTCCCCCGACGAGTAGATCGTCGGCCCAAGGAGTTCGCCCTCTTTGATGCGTCGCCTCCACTCGAGTTGCGTAATTGAGCCTCTTAGATTTATCACAGACGTAACGCCGTACGCCAGGTACAGTGGCGCATCACCGAAATCGGGTCGGGCGGGTGCCCAAGGCATATCGGTAGTAAGGTGTACGTGCGCATCTGTCAGGCCGGGAACTAGATAACGACCAGAACCGTCGATCACGATCGCACCTTGGGGTATCTGGATCTCTGGAGAAACGCCGATGGCGGTAATGCGATTTCCCCTGACTATCACGGTCTGCCCCGGCTCAATCCGCTCGTCATTCATGCGGATCAAGTTGACGTTAACGAAGGCGACGTCGCCCACGACAGGCTGCGACTCGACTCTGTCCTGTTGCGCGGTAATGGGGCCATTCATGCCAAGAATCAAAAGGGTGACCATAATGATTCGGGCCAATCTCATGAGGTGCACTCCTGTAGACCTACAGGGTATTTCTGGTGAGCTTACATCCTCTAGTCGGGAAACCTACTGACTAAGGGCCTAAACCTAACCCCTAGGTCGACACAGAGGACTTCGAGTTTGGTACTAAGTTTGGTGTAAATCAAAT
Source organism: Gemmatimonadota bacterium (assembly GCA_026702745.1). Lineage (NCBI taxonomy): Bacteria > Pseudomonadati > Gemmatimonadota > Gemmatimonadota bacterium. Next base: position 9,587 of record JAPPBT010000026.1, on the reverse strand, counting down.
ACAAAGTTCCGCCTCTGGATCTTTCGTAATTCTTCGATCTACGGTTTGCCGGATTACGGTCTTCTACAGACTTAGACGCTCATTTCACGTTCCGGGTTACAGGGTTCCGATCAAACTTGTTTGGGTAGCGGCTACCACCGATTCTAAGTCTAATCGGCAGATTATTGCATCATCTGAATTTGCTGAGTGAGCAATTTCAACTAATTTCCTTAAGTTCCTAACTTCCCCACAGCATACCTGAACGTCACCCACAGGATCTTCACGCCCGCCTTGACAGCTCCAGACAGCGTGCCCGTAATCTTCGAAACCCCAACCCGCTTCCGATACCGCACCGGCACGTCAAGCGTCCGATACCCCTTCTGCGCTGCCTTGATCTGCATCTCGACGGTCCAGCCGAAGTTCTGATCCGCCATTTCCAGTTCGAGCAGCCGGTCGTAGCGTATGGCCCGGAACGGTCCGAGGTCGGTGTACCGATGGCCGTAAAGCCACCGGATGATCCGCGGTACGAGGACGTTCCCGATGACGGCCTGGACCGGCATGGAGCCCGGCGTGCGGTGGCCCAGCATCCGCGATCCGATCACCAGGTCGTAGCCCTCATCCGTGATTGGCTGTACAAGGTCCTCCATCTCTTCCGGGTAGTCGCTGTAGTCGCCGTCCAGGAACACGATGACGTCCGGGGCGAACCGTGCAGCTTTGGCCATGCCGCGCAGGCAGGCCGCTCCATAGCCACGCCGGGGTTCCCGCACGACGACGGCACCGCCCTCCTCGGCCACGGCTGCCGTCCCGTCCGTCGACCCGTTGTCCACCACGATCACGGCCTCGGCCATCCGTTCCGGGATATGGGCCAGGACCAGCCCGATCGAGTCCTCCTCGTTCAGGACGGGAATGATGACCACGATGTTCCTACTGTCCGTCGACCGCGCCCTATCCGGCATCGCCATATCTGGCCTCGCCAAATCCCTTTCGATCCGTGTTTACAGTGGTCTCCAGCGGTCCGGGCCCGCCGTACATAGTGTATAATTCGCTTGACAAGCCCCCTACATATACTAATATATCCCCTTAATAGTCTCCTGAAACCCATTTTCAACCCGATCCGACTTTACCGTATTTCAAACCGGCTGTATTCGCCATCAGGATCCGTGTCCGATGCGTCTCTCCCATCTTGAAATGATCGGTTTCAAGTCATTCTCCACCCGGCTGAAGGTGAAGTTCAGCGACGGCATCACGGCCGTGGTCGGTCCGAACGGCTGCGGCAAGTCCAATATCGTCGACGCCATTCGCTGGGCCCTGGGGGAGCACCGCGCGACCTCGTTGCGGGGCGACCGGATGGAAGACATCATCTTCAACGGAACGGCCGCCCGCAAGCCCCTCGGCATGGCGGAGGTCTCGCTGACGATCGACAACAGCGAGCAGAAGCTGCCCGTCGAATACAGCGAAGTCACGATCACGCGCCGCTATTTCCGCTCGGGCGCGAGCGAATACCAGATCAACAAGGTGCCCTGCCGCCTCAAGGACATCACCAACCTCCTGCTGGACACGGGCATGGGCGCCCACGCCTACTCCATCATCGAGCAGGGCATGGTGGAATCGGTGGTGAACGGCAGCCCCCTGGAACGGCGCCAGCTCATCGAGGAGGCCGCCGGCATCAACAAGTACAAGACGCGGCGGCGCCTGGCGCAGCGCAAGCTCGAAGGCACCGAGCACGACCTGGTACGCATCGCCGACCTCCTGGACGAGGTCGAACGGAGCGTGAGCACGCTGCGGCGGCAGGTGCGCAAGTACGAGCGGTACGAGCGGCTGATGCAGCAGATGAAGGACGTGGAGATCGTGGTCGCCTGTCACGCCTTCCAGGACCTGCGGAGGCAGACCGAGCCCGTCCGGGAACGGATACGGCAGTTCGCGGAGCGGAAGGAAGCCATTCAGACGCGCATTCGGACCGCCGAGGCGGAGGTCGAGAAGAGCAAGGCCGTCCAGCTGGAAAAGGAGGAGAAACTCCAGCAGCGGCAGGACGCCGTGAACCAGATCGACGACCAGATCCGGTCGCTGGAAGAGGAGCTCCTGGTGAGCAAGGAGCGTCGGACCGGCCTGGAGCAGCGGGCCCAATCCGCGTCGGGGGAAGCCGAACAGGCAGAGACCGAACTGGAAAACATCCGGTCCCAGCTCGCCCGGATCGGGGACGACCGGAAGACGCTGGAAACGGCGCTGGAACAGGCGCGCGCTACCTTCGCGGAGCGGGATGAGGCGTCCCGGACCTACGCCGGCCGGATCTCCGCGCAGAAAGAATCCACCCAGGCGCTGCGGGACCGCAGCATGGCGGCGATTCAGCAGCACTCGAGCGAGCTGGCGGCGATCAGTTCCCTTGAAGCCCGCGAAGCATCCCTGCGCGAAAGAAGCGCCGAGGTGGAGTCCGCCCGTAAGAAACTTGCCGAAGAACTGACATCGAAGAAGGCGGCCGTCGAGACCGTGCAAAAAGAACTGCGGGACGTCCGTGGTGTGGTGGAAGAGAACGCGTCGCTGCACGCGAACCTGACGGAATCCGTCCAGGACGCGCAGCAGTGCATCGAGTCGGCCCGGGACGAGCTGTCCGGCCTCGAAACGACCATTGCGACGGCGGAAAAGGAATGGGCGCTCCTCGACCGCATGCACCGGCAGTACGAGGGATACGGCCAGGGCGTCCGGACACTGCTCACCAACGGCGCGGACGTCGATGGGCTCCGCGGCGTGCTGGCGGACGGGATCACCATCGACAAGGATTACGAAACCGTAATCGCGGCCTACCTGGACGACATGCTGCAGTACGTGGTGGCCGGCCGCACAAAAGATGCCGAGGCGGGCCTGGCCTACCTCCGGGAGCAGGAGGCCGGCCGGGCTTCCTTCATCCTCCTGGACCGCATGAAGTCCCGCCCCGCGCCCGCGGATCTGCCCTTCGAGGACGACGGCATCATCGGCCGCGCGAGCACCATGGTCAAGTCCGACAAGGCGCTGGCTCCGGCGGTGACCCACCTGCTCTCCAGGGTCGTGCTCGTGAAGGACGTGGAAACGGCCCTGCGCCTTTCCCCCTTGTTCGACACCGACCAGGATTGGAAACTGCTTACGGCCGGCGGCGAGGTCGTGGACCCGGCCGGCGTACTGACCGGTGGTTCGTCCGGACCGTCCGAGGCGGGCGAGTCGGACCTCCTGCGCCGCGCGGAGCGGATCGCGGAGATCGAAGGGGAACTGGAGGAAGACCGGGCGCAACGGGACAAGGTCGCCGGCGAACTGGTAGGCCTGGAGACGGAACTGGCCGCGCTGGCTGAACGGCAGGCCTCCGTCGAGCAGGTCCTCGGCGAGTCCCGGCGCAAGTTGATGGAAACGGAGTCCAGGGAACGGCAGTTGGATTTCGAACGGGCCCGGATGTCGGAACAGGACGAAGAACTCGCCCGTGAAGCGGATTCCCTGGCCGCGGACGCGAAGGCTGCGGCCGGGGAGCGCGAGAAACGTAAAAAGGCGATGGATTCCCTCGCCCGCGACCGGGTATCGGCCGAAGCAGAAGAACGGACCAACCAGCAGACCCTGGACGAGATGGAGGAGGAACGCCAGCTCCTGGCCGAAGCGGCCAACGAAGCCCGGGTCGCCCTCGTGTCCATGGAGAGCCGGAGCAACGAGCTGAGCACCACCGATGAATTCCTCACCCAGGAGAACGAGCGCCTGGCCAATCTCCTGACGCAGCGTAAGTCCGAGGCGGTGGAGGCCGGCAGCCAGTCCACGGAACTGGAGAAGGCCCAGAAAAAGAATGAAAAGCAGCTGGAGACGCACTACACGACCCGGCGGGAGCGCGCGGTGGATCGCGACGCCGTCCTCGAAGAGCACCAGAACCTGCAGGAAGCCGAACGCCAGCTGCAGCAGCACCTCGGCGAGAACCGGAACGAACTGACCCAGGTGCAGGAGCAGGTGCACCAGGCCGAACTGGAAGACGCCGAGTTGTACATGAAGAGCAACGAGATCCGCCGGCAGTTGATGGACCGGCACGACACTGATCCGGAGGGCATGGACGAACTGCCTCGGATCGAGGAACTGGACGAATACTCAACCGACGCCGCCCAGACCCTGCGGGACGGCATCCAGCGCAAGGTGGACGACCTGGGGCCCATCAACATGGCGGCGGTGGAAGAGTACCGCGCGGGCAAGGAGCGGCTCGACTTCCTCCAGCAGCAGCAGAACGACCTCATCGAGGCCAAGGACAACCTTGAGAAGACCATCATCAAGATGAACAAGGCCGCCCGGTCCCGCTTCATGACCACCTTCGAAGAGGTCCGGACCAATTTCATGACCACGTTCCAGACGCTGTTCGAAGGTGGCGAAGCCGACCTCATGCTCGAAGAAGGAGACCCCCTCGAAACGGGCATCGAGATCATGGCGCGGCCGGGAGGAAAGCGGCTGCAGAGCCTGGCCCTGCTGTCCGGCGGCGAGACGGCCCTCACGGCCATCGCCCTGCTCTTCGCCATCTACCTCGTGAAGCCCAGCCCCTTCTGCGTGTTCGACGAGGTGGACGCGCCGCTGGACGACGCCAACGTCCGGCGTTTCGCCAGCGCCTTGCGCCAGTTTACCAGCGACACGCAGTTCCTGGTGGTCACCCACAACAAGCGGACCATGGAAGCCGCCGATTACCTCTACGGCATTACCATGGAAGAACCCGGCCTGTCCAAGATGGTCTCCGTGCGCCTCGAGGATGCCGAATCGGAGGCGCTGGAACCCGCGGCCGCTCCGGGCGAGGAGGCCAACGGCGCCGGAACGGTCGGGGTATAGGTGAGACTTGATCGTCATCGGAGTAGCCGGCGGCATCGCCTCGGGTAAGTCCACGGTGGCCCGGGTTTTCGAACGGCTCGGCGCCCGCGTCCTGGACGCCGACGCCATCGGCCACGACCTGCTTCGGACCGAGCCGATGCGCGACGCTATCCGGTCGGCCTTCGGCGAGGACGTCCTGACGGCCGAAGGGGACGTGGACCGGCGGGCTCTCGGCCGCGTGGTCTTCGGCGACGAGCAGGCCCGGCAACGGCTGAACCGCCTGGTTCGGCCGGCCATCCGCGCGGAAATACGCCGCCGGATCGCCGGGATGCGCGGCGAGGGTTACGACGGGGTCGTCGTGGTGGACGCCCCCCTGCTGGTCGACACCGGACCCACCGACCTGGCCGATCGGGTCATCCTGGTCACCGCCCCGGCCTCCACGCGGAAAGAACGGATCATCCATCGCGGCCTGACCGGGTCCGAGGCCGAAGCGCGTATCTCCGCCCAGGAGCCCGACGCGAAACAGGGCCGGTGGGCGGATTTTATCCTGGAAAACAACGGTACGCGGGACGAATTGATCGAGAAGGCCGAAGCGATCTGGAAGCGCATCGTTTCCTGAAGCGGCCGCCTGCCCACGCCGCTTGGTCGATCAGCCGGGCCGCCAGGGCCTCTTTACCTGTATAGGCCGCGTTCTTCGATGTATCCCGCCACTTCCTCCGGGACCAGGTGGGCGATGGGAAGCCCTGCACCGGCGCGGCGGCGGATGTCCGTGGAGGAAATGTCGATCTCGGGGAGCTGGATGGCGACGACCCGGTCGCGCCAGCGGGGATCCAGCCCGGTGAGGTCTTTGCCGGGCCTTGGGACCGTTACGACCGTCGCCAGTTCGAATACCCGGTCCGGCGCATGCCAGGTGTCGATCTCGAGCAGGCTGTCGGCCCCGATGACGAGGTGGAACGCACAGGACTCGCCGTAAATCGTCCGCAGCGCTTCCAGCGTGTCCACGGTGTAGGACAGGCCGGGACGTTTGATCTCAGCGTCCGACACCTCGAACCGGGGGTCGTTCCGCGCGGCCAGCTGCGCCATGCGGTACCGGTCTTCCGGCGAGGCGACGGCGTGTCCCCGCTTGTGCGGAGGGCGGGCGGAGGGGATGTAAAGGAGCCGGTCGAGGGCGCAATGTTCGACCACGCCCCGGGCAATGACCAGGTGGCCGGCGTGGATCGGGTCGAACGTACCCCCGTAGACACCAAGCCGTTGGATTTTCACGGTGAGTTGCCGCTCTCGGATTCGGCCGGTGAGGATCCGTCCGTTGAAGGTGGATCGTCCGTGGAAGCCGGGCCGTCCTTGGAAGCCGGACCGTCCTCAGCCAGGGATGGCGCCACGTAACTGCTTCTCAGTTCGGAAAGACGCTTTCCGGCCTCCGCCGACCGTTCGTTTTCGGGATAGCTCTGGATGAAGATCTCGAACTGCTCGATGGCTTCCCGGTATTTTCCCTCCCTCGCGTAGCTTTCGGCGATTTCGAATTGCGCCCGGGAAGCCCAGTTGCTCATGGGGTAGGTTTCCAGCAGTTCTCCGAAATAGAGACGGGCCGCTTCCCAGTCCTTCAACTTGTAGTAGAGGTTGCCGATCCGGTAGTCCTTCTCGGCCACCTTGTCGAAACACTGCTGCAGCAGTTCGTGGACTTCCGCGCTCCATTCGCTGTCGGGGTACTCCTGGAGGAAAAACTGAAGTTCGCGAATGGCTTCGAAAGTCTTGTCCTGCGTGAGATGGGTCGGATTGGACTGGAGGAACGTGGCATAGGCCAGCTTGTACTGGCTCTCGTCGCTGTACGGGCTCTGGGGAAAATCACTGATCAGCCGGCGGAACACGAGGGTGGCCAGGGGGTACTCCTTCAGTTTGATGTGCATCTCCCCCTGGTGGTACAAGGCGTCGTCCACGATGTCGCTGCCGGAATGGCCGAGGGTGATGGCCCGGAAGGCGTCCAGGGCATTGAGCCAGTCCTCCTGTTCCACGCGCTCCATGGCGTAGTCGTAGAGCTCCTCCGCGGTCCAGTCGGACTCGAAACCGGGCGGGCTGCAGGCCGGGAGCACGAGCAGGGCGAGGAAAAACCCAGTGACGGGGATCCTGAAGCGGAGTAAGGGCGGGATGATCATGCCGGTGTTCCAAATTGAGCGGGAAAAGTCTGTGGGTTCGACCCTTGCTGCGGGTTCGACCCTCGCTGCGGGTTCGACCCTCGCTGCGAGTTTGGCTCACCGGGCAGTGAGGCGCCGGTCGAGACCACGCCGACCAGGTCGTATTCCATGGCGTCGGTGATGTCCACGGAGGCGAAGTCTCCAGGGGCCAGACCGTCCTCGGGAGCCAGCCCTTCGCCGGTGACCAGTACCTCGTTGTCGACCTCCGGCGCATCCGCGGCGGTCCGCCCGGTGTAGTGCCCTTCATCGGTCCGTTCGTCGATCAGCACGTCGACCGTCTTCCCCACGAAGGACCGGTTGCGATCGAGGGATATCTCGCGCTGCAGCGCCATGAGCCGGTCATGCCGCTCCTGCTTGACGGGCTCGGGGACCTGCTCGTCGTACCGGGCGGCCGGCGTCTGCTCTTCCTGCGAATACATGAACACGCCCATGCGGTCGAACCGCGTTTCCTCGACGAAGTCGTAGAGCTGTTCGAAGTCCTCTTCGGTCTCTCCCGGAAAGCCCACGATAAAGGTGGTCCTCAGCGTTGCGTCCGGCATCCGGTCGCGGATCCGTTTCAGCAGCGCGCGCGTCTCCTTCGACGTCGTCTCGCGGTTCATGCGGTCGAGCATCGGGTCCGATATGTGCTGCAGCGGCATGTCGATGTAGTTGCAGACCCGTTCCAGGTCGGCGAAGGCATGGATCAGCGAATCGGTGAACCGCACGGGGTGGTTGTACAGCGCCCTGATCCACCGCACGCCCTCCACGGCGTTCAGCGCGGCGAGCAGGTCCTCCAGCCGGGCCGGTTCTTCCAGGTCCTTTCCATACCAGGTGGTGTCCTGCGAGATCAGGTTCAGCTCAACGGCGCCCTGACCGGCCATCGTGCGGGCCTCTTCCACCAGGGAATCGATGGTCCGGCTCCGCTGGCCGCCCCGGATGGCCGGGATAATGCAGAACGTGCACCGGCGGTCGCACCCCTCGGCGATCTTGAGGTAGACGGAATGAGGCGGCGTGGTAATGACTCTCGGATAGGAATAGTCGGTGGGCAGGGGCTGCCTGCGTATCTCCCGCAGGGTCTCGCGCCGGCCCCGTAGTCGGTCCAGCAACTGGACGATGCGTGGGTATTGATGCACGCCGATCACGGCGTCCACCTCCGGCATTTCGTCGACCAGGCCGTGGGCATACCGCTGCGCCATGCATCCCGTGACCACGAGCGAATCGCACCGGCCGTCTTCCTTGAACCGTGCCAGGTCCAGGATGGTCTCGATGGACTCCTCTTTGGCGGGACCGATGAACGCGCAGGTGTTCACGATGATGACGTCCGCGTCGCCGTGGTCGGCCACCACGTTGTATCCAGCCCGGGTGAGCTGGCCCAGCATGACTTCGGAATCCACCAGGTTCTTCGAACAACCCAGGCTGGCGAGACTGATGTTGGGCAATTACATTCTCCGCTTCTTCGCGCCGTCCTTCAGCGCAGGTCGACCCATTCGACCCCCTCGGGCGCTATCATTTTGAACAGGCCGGGATCGAGTGGGTCGTTCAGACGGTAATCCATGAAATGCAGGGTGGTTTCAGACCCCATATCGTCCGTATACATTACTTTCCGCGTAAGCCAGTCTTCCTCGTCCACCCAGATGCGCAGCTCCGGAAGGTCTTCGGCCGGTTCGACGGCAGTGAGCCTGAGCACGGAGCACCGCAGGCCATCGACCGGTTCCCTGCCCTCCAGCGCGTACAGGTAGCGGTTCGAGTAGTTGAATATGAAATCGTCCGGTCGGCCTGGTCGGCCTGGCCGGCCCGAACGCCGGGGTTCGGACTCCGACCCCTCTTCCCCCGCCGGCGACACGATGACCTGCCGGTTGCCGGGCACATAAGTCCACAACGTTTCGCCGTCTGAAACGATGATCTGACCGGCCTCCTCCAGGCGAAGGCGGTTCCGGTCCCGCTGCAGATAAAGGTTTCCCTCGGTCCCGCTCCGACTTTCAAGCACGGCCGCGTACGTCATAACGACGTACCGGGCCGCCAGCGACCGCACGCCGTCGAGGCGCTCGCGCATCTTTCCGGTGACGGTTTCCGCCGTATGATGCTTCTCCGGCGCTACGGAGCCCTGCAGCGGTCCGACGTCTCCCGGCGCACCAGCGTTCCACGGCGTTCGGACGCCCCCCGTCGTTTCGACGCCCGGCAGTACCATCAGGCCAGTCAACAGGCCGACCCAGAGTTGTGCGGCCATGCCGCCTCCTCTAGCGGGATACCCATGCGAATCACGTCCTTCGCAAGCCTGAAAATATGCATCCTAAACGCGTCCACGTCAAGTTTTACACATGGATGAATGCCCTGACATAAAGAACGGGGAAAGCCCCCGTGGGTTCCCTCCCCGTTCCCTGCACTGCCAGTTGTCCTTCAGCCCGACCGACCAGTCACGGCATCGCGGGCGGTCCTCGCTCGTACCGAACCTTGCCGTCCACGATGGTATACACGATTTCCGTTTCCAGGATCTGGTTCTCGGGCACGGTCATGATGTCCTTCGAGAGCACCGTGAAATCGGCGAACTTGCCGGGCTCGATGGATCCGAGCACGTTTTCGTGAAACGAACCGTAGGCGGCGTCCAGCGTATAGGACCTGAGCGCCTCCTGTCGCGACATGCGCTGGTCGCCGAAC